>JAZRDX010000077.1:0-11167 GCA_045660565.1 Eubacteriales bacterium | reverse complement strand
CTGCGAATAGTTGCGGAGTCTCCTTGCAACTAAAAGCCAGTTGATATAGGTTCCGATGGCAAGACCGAGAGCGGTCCAGAATGCATCTGCAAGACCGAACCAATATGCGACGCCGGGAAGTCCCATAAGCAGCCATCCGCTCATATCGGAGGCTTCGGCGCTCATTGCCGCTACCCACGGTCCGAGGGAGCGACCGCCGAGGAAGTAGTTTTCGGAGTTCTTCTGAGAGCGTTTATAGAAATATACGCCTATTCCGATAACCACACACATGTAAAGTAGCATTACTACAAAAATTTCGGGGTTTTTCATTTTTTTCTCCTTAAATTTGTTTTTATTTCCAAAAGCTAAAATGGGTTCGTCTTATAAGGGGGAGACGGCAATTTTTGCTTTTTAAAAATCACTTTTGTTTCTGTTTTTTATGTCCTTAACGAGCGAATGCGCGGAGCCTATACCGAAGTAAAGTACTACGGGAGTAAACACCGCAAGAAATATGCTTACGATAAGAAGCGCGGTGTTTCCCTGCTTTGTTAAAACAAATCTTACAACGTATTGTAGGATCGCTAACGCGCTGCCGGCAATATATAATAACATGAACGCCAGACTGCCTATAAGCTGAAAAAACAAAAACTTTCTTCTTTTGTGTTCCGTTTCCGAGTAGCTTATGCTGTAGTCCGCGCCATCAGCGGTACGTAATGAGCTTACCGTATCTCCGCCGGAGTGATTTTCGTTCTGCCGAGCGTTATTTTGACCGTAGTAAGAGGTGCTCCACTCAGCCGTGTTTGGCACTTGATGTACGGGCGCAGACCTTTGCTGCTGGCCGTAGGCGTTTTCCGAGGGCTTGTACTTATAGCCTTGTCCGTTTGGCGAGTAGGTTACACCGCCGTTTTCGTCAAAGCCGTTCTCGCTTTCGCTGTCTTCCTCGTCCTCGTCAACGTATTGCCATTCGCTTTCGTCGCTCGGGTGATAAGACTGACCTGTGGCTGAAAACTCGCTTTGGGGAGGAGCTGCAAATGTGTTTTGAGTCTGGCCGCCGTTAAACTGAAATCCGGGAGTTGCGGAGATCTGTGCGCCGTTCTGCATAGGAGCTTGACCGCCATATTGCTGAATCGTAACACCGTTCTGCGGTTGCGTCGCCCCGTTAAACTGAAATCCGGGAGCTGCGGGAATCTGCGCGCCGTTCTGCATAGGAGCTTGTCCGCTGTATTGCTGAACCGGAACGCCGTTCTGCATAGGAGCTTGACCGCTGTATTGCTGAACCGGAACGCCGTTCTGAGGTTGCGCCCCGTTAAACTGAAATCCGGGAGCTACGGGGATCTGTGCGCCGTTCTGCATAGGAGCTTGACCGCCGTATTGCTGAACCGGAACGCCGTTCTGAGGTTGCGCCGTACCGTTAAACTGAAATCCGGGAGCTACGGGGATCTGTGCGCCGTTCTGCATAGGAGCTTGTCCGCCGTATTGCTGAACCGGAACACCGTTCTGCGGTTGCGTCGCCCCGTTAAACTGAAATCCGGGAACCGCAGGGACCTGCATAGCTGCATTAAACCCGTTTGGCGCACCCTGTTGGTTTTGTACACCGGGAGGCTGCGTGGCTGCACCGCTACCGCTATCCGTTTGCTCATCGGTTTTTCCGGAGCTTTTGAGAGCTTCAAGGCTTTTTTCTTCCTCTTCGAGCCGTCTTTTTTCCCGTTTGAACAGAGCTTTGAAAATTGCAAAAATAATAAATGATACAGCTGTCAGCGTTCCGCCGGCGATAAGACAGGGGATAACGGCTGTACGGTATTTTATGGCGAAAACAAGCGATGTCGTGGATGCCGCTAACGTAAGAAATAATCCGAAAAGCGACCACAGCATCTTTCTTTTCATCAGTGCCGCATCGCTTCTTAGCTTTTTAAGTCCGGTTACGACCTCTTTTCCTTCTCTTTTGATAAAGTAGTACGTTATTCCGTCAGTTGACGGTGAGAGACATTCAAGCCCGTCAAGCGCTTTTTCGTACAGATATTCGTCAGGGCTTTTACTTTTTGAAACGTAATCAATAAAATATTCCGTTTTACCCGTCTCGGAGGAGCGCTGAAATATGTATTCATCCTCTGCCTTGCCGAAAAGCAGAAAACCGTTTTTAAGCATATCGTCAAGCCATAGCTTTTCCTTCATAGCCTTTTTCTGAAGGCCGCGCTTTTTTACACCGACGTAGTCCTTTGGAAGCTTTTTTCTGAAAAAGGACAGATTTTTGTATTCAAATACCTTTTCCCAGCTTTCGACCTCGCTGTAATAATCCTCGGTTCGGGTATTGCAGATCGCGTATAGGTATCTTATATGTTTATTTTCATCAAACGTGTTTTTAAAACGCCCGGACGATGTTATATGATACCCCTTTGCTGACATTCTGTTAAGGTACGTAAGCATAGGTAACGTTCTGAGCGGATTTAATAACGCGTTTCTCCAGAATCCTCTTTTTTTAATCATACCTAATCCTGTTTAAAAGATGTTTGTTTTTAATGCGACGTTAAACGTATCCCGCTTTTATTAAAGCGATACGTAAGCTATATTCTTTCGGAAATTTCTGTTATTTCTCTGCCGAGCCCACGGGCGTAGTTTACCGTATAGTAGCTGCCGCCACTCTTTTTTGTGCAAAAGCTTATGCAGTATAGGCTTCTGTCAACCATATATCTGTTTCGCTTAAACATACAGAATTTTGTGTACTCCTCGGATACGTATACAACCTCGTTGGCTTTTTCAAGTATATCCGAAAAGACCTTTCTGTCTGCCTCGCTCCAGCGCGCGTCGTGATTTCTGCACGGAATGGCAAGAGTCAGAGTGATTCCTTTAAGGCTTTCCTTGAGGGAAAGCACCGTTTCGGCACAAAGCATGTCGAATCCAAGCGCGCCGCCCGCTATAAAACGTCTTACGCCGAGAGAGTAAAGTCTTTTGATCTCCGAGGTTACCGCCCCGCGTATATCTCCGTATAAATAGGGCGGAATATCTCTGTGCCCGGTAAACGAGCAGCTTTTTTCGATAGTAGGCTCTGTTTCCATTTTTTATCACCGTTTTTGCCGTGCATCGACAGCTTTTAAAGAAAAATTTTAGCGTTTTAAGCAATTTATTGCTGTGTGTAAATGTGAGTAAGTTTATAGTTTTCCACAGATTTCCACAGGGTTTTCCACAGAAAATCGGTTTAAGCGCAGTGGAAAACCTTGAATTTTGGCATATCAACGAAAGTTTTCCACAGGCGAGCGGGGATTTTTGACCGCCGGTTTTCCACATACACAGTATGGAGAAAACAAGATATTTTTTGTTGTCAGCCTCGTGGAAATCAGATGTAATTTCGGTCAAGCGTGCGGAGCTGAATAGCCTCTCCGACGTGAGCGGCGGAGATTTCCTCGCTTCCGTCAAGGTCGGCGATGGTTCTGGCAACCTTTAAAATTCTGTCGTATCCTCTTGCGGAAAGTCCTATGCTTTCAAACGCATCGGAAAGCATCTTTTCTGCATCGGGCGTTAAGACACAGTATTTCCGTATCTGCCTCGGTGTCATTTTCGCGTTTGAATAAACTCCGCTGTCCTTGAATCTCGGAGCGGCAAACTTACGCGCCTCGTTAACTCTTTTTCTTACCGCCTCGGAGCTTTCGGCAGTCTCCATGCCCGAAATTTCTTCCTTGGTAAGAGACGGCATCTCAACCTGAATGTCGATTCGGTCAAGCAGCGGACCGCTTATTCTTGAAAGATATTTTTTTACGTCCTCGTCCTTGCAGGTGCATTTGTGAGTTGGGTGTCCGCGGTATCCGCATTTACACGGGTTCATAGCGCACAGTAGCATAAACGAGCTTGGGAAACGGAATTTTCCGTTGGCTCTCGTTATTGTAATCTCTCCGTCCTCAAGCGGCTGACGGAGAACCTCCGTTACCTGCTTTGAAAACTCGGGAAGCTCGTCAAGAAAGAGAACTCCGTTGTGCGAAAGAGAAATTTCGCCCGGTACGGGTATAGCTCCGCCACCCGCGAGAGACGCGCTTGACATAGTGTGGTGCGGGGAACGTATTGGTCTGGACGTTAAAAGAGAAACCCCGTCTCCGAGCATTCCCGCTATTGAATATATTTTGGTAACCTCGACAGCCTCGTCAAAGGTCATATCGGGCAGAATTGTCGGGAGCCTTTTGGCAAGCATACTCTTTCCCGTTCCCGGAGGGCCGATAAGCAGAATGTTATGTCCGCCCGCCGCGGCTATCTCCATAGCTCTTTTGGCTCTTGCCTGCCCCTTTACGTCGGAAAAGTCGGCCTTGCTCGCGCCCACGTCCTTTGCCTTTAACAGATCGGGATCGAACTCGGTAGGGGTAAGCTTTCTTTTGCCGTTAAGATGCTCTATAAGCTGACGCACGTTTTCAACTCCGTAAACGTCTATGCCGCCTACGACCGCCGCCTCTTTCGCGTTTGCCGCAGGAACGTATATTTCCTTAAACCCTTGCTCCTTAAGCGAGAGCACCATACAAAGTACACCGCGAACGCCTCTAACGCTGCCCGAAAGGGAAAGCTCTCCGAGAAATGCTTTGTCGTCAAATTTTACGGCAGGCTGAACGTAGCCCGAGGAACGGAGTATGCCGATAAGCATGGCGAGGTCAAACGCGGTTCCGCTTTTCTTAGTGTCAGCGGGAGCCATATTAATTACTATCGCGGCGTCGGGAAAGCTTATTCCGCTGTTGTCGATTGCCGTATGTATTCTTTCCTTTGCTTCCTTAACCGCGTTATCGGGGAGGCCGACGATCTCAAAGCTTTCCAGCTTGTCTCTTACGTCGCATTCAACGGTTACCAGATATCCGTCGACACCTCTTATGCCTGCGCTGTATATCGTAGAGAGCATAAAATTTCCCCTTTTTACCTTAATTTTTTAAAAACAGATATAATTATTATATACTATAAATTAATAAATTGCAAGTACTTTATTAAAATTCCCTCGTTTTCTTTCAAAAAGCTCTGAAAAATTCTTGACACGGAAGGATTTTTGGTTTATAATAAATACATATATGAATTTGTAAAATTTTGAAAAGGAATGTCGGTTAAAAAGATGATAAGAGAAGATTTAAGAAATATCGCGATAATAGCGCACGTTGACCACGGTAAGACAACCCTTGTTGACGAAATGTTAAAGCAGGGCGGCGCGTACCGTGAAAATCAGGCAACCTCCGAAAGGGTTATGGATAGCGGAGACATCGAAAAGGAAAGAGGAATTACCATTCTCGCGAAGAATACCTCTATCCGTTACAACGGTGTTAAAATCAATATAATCGATACCCCCGGACACGCCGATTTCGGTGGAGAGGTTGAGCGTATACTCAAAATGGTAAACGGTGTTTTACTGCTTGTAGACGCCGCGGAAGGCCCTATGCCGCAGACGCGCTTCGTTCTTGAAAGAGCGCTTGAGCTCGGTCATAGAGTTATAGTTGTCGTAAACAAAATCGACCGCCCCGACGCGCGCCTTGCGGAGGTTCAGGACGAGGTTCTTGAGCTTCTTATGGATCTTAACGCTACCGACGAGCAGCTTGACAGCCCGATAGTTTTCTGTTCGGGCAGAGCGGGAACGGCATCTCTTTCCGCGGACGTTCAGGGAACCGACCTTATTCCTCTTTTTGATAAAATACTTGAATATATTCCGTCTCCCGAAGGCGATACCGACGGGCCTCTCCAGCTTCTCGTTTCCTCGATAGACTATAACGAATTTGTCGGAAGAATAGGTATAGGCAGAATAGAACGTGGAAAGATTCGCCAGAACCAGGAGGTTCTTATCACTAACTACCACAGCCCCGACAGCCCCCCGGTCAGAACGAGAATAGTTTCAATGTACCAGTTTGAGGCGCTCCGCAGAGAAGCCTGCGAGTACGCTGAAATGGGAGACATAATCTGTTTTTCCGGTGCTGAAAATATCACGATAGGCGATACCATATGCGAAAATACCGCACCCGAGGCGCTTCCTTTTGTTAAAATAAGCGAGCCCGTTATGGAAATGACCTTCTCGGTAAACGACGGACCGCTTGCGGGACGCGAGGGTAAGCTTGTAACGTCGAGACAGATTCGCTCCCGTCTTTACAGAGAGACATTAAAGGACGTTTCTCTCAGAGTAAGGGACGGAGAATCCGCCGACAGCTTCCTTGTTGCGGGACGCGGAGAGATGCACCTTTCCATTCTTCTTGAAACCATGCGCCGCGAGGGGTACGAGGTGCTTGTAAGCGCACCGAGAGTGCTTTTCAAAACGGGAGAGAACGGTGAGCGCACCGAGCCTGCCGAAAGAGTTGTTGCCGACGTTCCCGAGGAATACATGGGAGCGGTAATGGAAAAGCTCGGCTCACGTAAAGGCACGCTTATAGATATGGGACTTCACGGCACCCGTATGCGTATAGAATACGTAATTCCCGCCCGTTGTCTGTTCGGATACAGAAGTGAATTTTTGACAGATACCAGGGGAGAGGGTATCCTTAACACCATATTTGCGGGATATATTCCGTATCAGGGAGAGATAAGCACGCGCTTTACCGGCTCGCTTGTTGCCTCCGAGGACGGAGAGGCTACCTCCTACGCGCTTTACAGCGTTCAGGACAGAGGAGAGCTGTTTATCACCACGGGAGACGTCGTTTATATGGGTATGGTTGTCGGAGAAAACCCGAAGGCGGGCGATATCTGCGTCAACGTATGTAAGCAGAAGCACCTTACGTCGATACGTTCATCGGGCGCTGACGAAAAGCTTATTTTAACACCCCCTCGCCAGATGGGGCTTGAAAAGGCTATCGAATTTATAGGTTCCGACGAGCTTGTTGAGATAACCCCGAAGAGCATACGTCTCCGCAAGAGAATACTTGATACCCAGACGAGACTTAAAACCGAAGCAAGGCTCAAAAAATAGCAGGCAAGCGCCTGCGGGCGCATTGTTTGAGTATACACATCTATCGTTGCTAAGCTAAGGCTTCGCGCAACCTCGTAAATTTGATTTACACAAAAAGGACAGGGAGTTTTTACAACTCCCTGTCCTTTTTTCCGGCAGTGATAGCGGTTAACCTATAAGCGTAATCTTCCAGATAAATCCCGCGTCTCCGAAGGCAACTATCCTTACCATAAACCACGCGGTGTCAAGATAAACGAGCAGTCCGAGGGTAAGACAGATAAGCTTTGCCGCCTTGTAGCTCATTTTTCTTTCCATTAAATTCATAAGAGGAGTAAAGCCGAACTTCATTAGCAGAAATACTCCCGCGGTTATCGCAGCCGTCGTAGGTACGCTTGTGTATTTCGTGAAATGGATCGGAATGGACGAGTAGTTCCAGAGAACCTTTCCCGAAAACGCTTCGCAAAAGCTTCCGACGGCAATCTCTCCTATCATAACCGCCGCGGCGATAACGATGCAGTAACAGATATACCGCACAAAGACGTTTCCGTTTCCGTCGAATAACCGTTTATGTAAAAAACGAAATCTGTCTGGTGTTCCAAAGAGAGCGTAAAGCGCAAGAATACAGATTCCGTAAATTCCGAGGAAGGGGAGATACATAAATCTGCTGTCTATAATTCCCGCGGAAATGATTCTGAAAATATTTTCGCTTACCCAACCGAGCAGCGAGGCAATTACCATCATTACCCCTACGTAGACTAAATGGTAGTCGTGAAGCTTCGGTTTCCCTTTTTCTTTAATCTCGGGCGTTTCCGTATCGGTGGTATCCGTGATAAGAGCTTCGTCCATCTTACGCCCTCCTTCCTTTTAAAATGTAGATTTTATAACCGTGTACCAAATGCTTTTTCGGCGTAAAACTAACAACGGGTGCGGCTTATCGGCTTCATTAAGCTTGCGCCTTTGCTTTGAAAGCGTTCCCTTAAAGCTTATATTCTATGCCGTAAAAGCTTTCGTAAATTTCCTTCCAGACACGTGAGTTTTCGCTCTGTAAAAGCTGAACGTTATCGCTCGGACAAAGATTTTTGTCGGGGTATATCGGCTTTCCTATATGTACCGTGTACTCCTGGACCGGGAATCCGTCCTCTCCGATGATTTCACTGTTTTTCATTGTGATAAAGCAGGGGAGAAGCGGAACATTGTTCTTTACCGCGAACTTAAATGCGCCGTTTTTCGTCGGACGGGGTTTTCTGTAGTTCCACCACATAGCCTGCTCGGGATAAACGAGAATAAAGTGTCCGTCTTTTAATATTTTATCAATACTTTTGTTCAGCTTTTGCGCGGTTTTAAGATTAGACGAAAGGGGCAGGGTGTTGCAGTTACGCATGAAAAATCCGTAAAGCCCGGGGAAGCTCGTGTAGTTTCCTTCTCTTATTATCCTGAAAAATTTGCGTTTCTTTTGCTTTGAGTAAAAATACGCAAGGTGGATAGCAAAGCTGTCAAAGGCATTGAAGTGATTGCAGGTAATAATTGCGCCACTGTTTAGGTTTGTCCAGTTTTCTATGCCGACTATGTCTTTGATTATAAGCTTCTTGTCCTTTACCAGCTTGTCCACGAAAAGCTTTGCAACGGCAAAGGAAATTTTCGTTTTGATTTTGCTTATCTGCTTTTCGCGCAGATAGTCAACCTGGTCGGGGTAGAGCGTTTTTGTCGGCGGATCTTCCTCTGCGTCAACGTCGTATACGCCCTCTGCCTCCATTTTTTTGATTTTTTCAAGCACCTTTTCTCTGTCGGGCGATCTCTTTTTGCGTACGACCTTGTAATAAGCGTCCTCTCTTTCGGTCTCGCTTATCGCAAGCTTTAAAAGATTTTCACCCGATATTCTGTCGCTCGCTTTCTGTTCATCGGTGTACGAGTTAAGCTCGTCTTTTATCTCATTGTAAACCGAAGTAAGCTCGGCGTATTTCCAAAAATATTCTTTTAGTCTGCAATCGTCATAATGCCACGGCTTTGAGGTCATAATATAATGAAGAATATTTATTTTTTCCTCGGAGCAGGGAAGGACACCGAAAACCTCGGTGTTCCACGAGCTGTCAAGCCAGAAAACTCTGTCCTGACAAAGCACGTTCAGGTAATCTTCGTCCTGAGTAACGACAAAGTTGTAGTCATAGAGAAGCTCGGTGAATTTCTGAGCGATTTTGCGTTCTCTGAACATCGCACAGTTGATGAGCAACATGCCCGCATTAAAATAAAGCTCGCGGTCTATTCCGCAAACCACCTCGGCGTATCGCCCGTATTCCTCGGTTTGAAGCATAACCTGTTCATGGCAAGCGCCGATTAAATTGTCTCGTATATCGGTGTCGTAAAGCTTTGAAACGTCCCCAAGCACGACGGTGTCGCTGTCAATGTATATCGCCTTGTCGAGAGACGGATACATGTCGGCGATAAACATTCGGTAATACGTTGTTTTGGTATAGTAGTCTCTTATCGGAAGCTGCTCCTGAAAATAGAGAAGCTCCTTTTCCGCGCTTTCGAAAGTGATTTCAGTGTTCTCGGTGTTAAACACGTCAAACTTTTCTTTGGTATCCTTCGATATATCCGATGCGGAAAGAATATGTATACGGTATTTTCTGCTTTTGTCAGCGTTTTCCGTAAGAGATTTTATTGATACCATTGCGTATTTGACGAAGTTATTGTCGCACGCATAGAAGATATTTATTGCTTTTTTACTTTTTTCTGTGTTTTCCATTCTTTTTCTGCCTTTCGAATATATACTATTATTTTAATACTATTAAACCGATTTGTCAACACTGTTTTGGTTTTTTCTGCTTAATTATATTCTATCAAAAGCGCTTGTAAAAAGCAACCTACCGCTTGTAAGCGGCTCTCTCCGTGCCATAGAGCAGTAAAATACGGAATTCTACTAAGCCCGAAAATGTCTCTACAAACCGTAGAATGTACGGTTGCGGGTTAGGTCTAAAGTGTAAGCCACAGTATGTTTTTGCCCGAAATGTATAAAAAACAAAGCTTTAACAGATAATATCCTTGACGAACGGCGAGCACGTCTCGCCTTCGCAAAAAAATATATAGCCGCTAAAAAGCGGAGAAGGGTAAAACTATGAGCTATAACGAAAACGAAAACCGTCAGCAGAATCGCAATCAGAATAATCAGAACAACCAGAATAATCAGAACAACCAGAATAATCAGAACAACCAGAACAACCAGAATAATCAGAACAATCAGAGCAATCAGAGCAATCAGAGCAACCAGAACAATCAGGATAGTCAGAGCAATAAGAACAGCAAGAACAGTCAGAATAAGAACCAAAACAACAGCCGCAGCTAAGCTGTAAAAAAACGAGCCGCACTCCGAGAGGGGGGCGCCGGGTAGCACCCGGTGGCGTATAGCCGTGATGTGAGTGGTTAGCAAACAAAACGGTTTCGCAAAACACAAAATGAGCCGCACCCAAAGTTGGGTGCGGCTTTTCTGTTTCGTAGGGGAGCATTCTATACGCTCCCAAAAAACGGGCGGATATTGAATCCGCCCCTACGGAAAAACACGGGATTTCCACCGAATCGGGTAGGGGGGGGCGCCTGCGACGCCCCGCCGAAACCTTATTTTTCCGCATAATAATAACGGGAGGAGCAAGCCCCTCCCCTACCAATTACCTGTTTATATCACCGTAGGGGAGGATATTATCCTCCCGCCCAAAACGTCAAATTTCCGTGTAATAATGACGGCGAGCCAGCCCTCTCAGTCAGCTACGCTGCCAGCTCCCCCACGGGGGGAGCCATTAGCCTCCCACTCCAGGGGAGTAAGTCAGCTTCGCAGACTGGGTCGAGGAACGAGACGGAGAGGCCAAAAAGAAAGGCCAAAAAGAGCGGGCGAACACAGTTCGCCTCTACCTCAAAATGCGGAGCCGGCAGTCTCGTAAATTGACGGAGAGGGAACTACCTGAAAACTGCATTCCTACCGATTTTATACAAAATTACCAAAAAAACAAATCGAGGATTGACAGGTGCTGTAAACAAATTGTAAACAAATCGGAAAACGGTTGCTTTTGAGCGGTTTATAATATATAATATATGCAGACGGAGTATTTTATAGTATATAAAATATGAAGAAAAAATTCTGAAAAGGAGAAAAAGAAATGAAAGCAAAAACCAGAATCCTCGCACTTCTGCTTACGGTTTTGATGGTTGTCGGAATACTCCCTCTTTCGCTCTTTGCGTTAGACGTCGAGATTGATGCCGCTCCCACCATCTCCGGAAACGGAACGTACGAGAAAAAAACAGTTGAAGAGATTCAGGCAG
>JAZRDX010000076.1:0-4333 GCA_045660565.1 Eubacteriales bacterium | reverse complement strand
CCGGAGCGACAAAGCTTGTAACCGTTTCGCTTCCGGATAACGTAACTCTTTCCGCAAGTGCGTTTTCAGGCTGTGAAAGTCTTAAAAACGTTACGCTTCCGTCAAGTCTTACGACAATTTACGCAAGCACGTTCAGCGGATGCAAGTCGCTTGCCTCGATAACGATACCGAACACGGTAACGACGATAGGCGCGAGCGCATTCGAGAACTGTGAGTCGCTTACGTCTATAAGTATACCAAGCGGAGTTACAAGCATAGGCTCAAGCGCGTTTTCAGGCTGTAAAAAGCTTACCTCGGTCTCGCTTCCCGACATTGGTCATACTCTACCAAACAGTATATTTATGAGCTGTGGGGCGCTTACCTCGGTAACTTTATCGGGTAATATTCTGTATTTAGGAAGCAGCGCTTTCTACGGCTGTAAGAGCCTTACGTCATTTACAATCCCTGATACTGTGTTGGATATAAAAGATAGCGCTTTTCGCAGAAGCGGACTTAAAACCGTTTATATACCGAGCAGTGTCAGCTTTATTGGAACCTTTGCTTTTGCGGAATGCGAAAGCCTTACCGCAATTACGGTAGACGAAGCGAACACAGACTACTTCTCGGAGTGCGGAATCCTTTACGATAGCTATAAACCAACAAAAATAATGCAGGTTCCCAAAGGAATAAGCGGAAAGGTAACGCTGGCAAAGACAATTACCGGTATAAATACCGCCGATTTTAAAGGCTGTACCAAGATCACCGAGCTTATAATCCCGAATAACGTCGGCTGTGTTGCTCCCGGGGCCTTTACCAGCTGTACAAATCTGAATTCCATCAAATGGCTTGATACGTTTAGAGAGCGCGGCGGCTGCTCGACCTATAACAGCAGCAAGAGACAGATGCAGGACGCCAGTTGGAAAAATTCGTCCGAGCTTGCAACCCTTATGAAGAAAACCCATCCCGATAGGTATTTCGGAAATCCCGACCATTTAAAATAAATGGCACTAAGAAATTTGAAGCGGTAAAACCGATACGGTATAAAGATGCGCTTTTTCTCCCGAGCCGCGTTATTCGGGAGAGGAAAAGCGTTTGGCGAAAGAAAGGAAAAAACATAAAATGATTACTGTAAACTGTCCAAAATGCGGTGCGGCAGCGGATATAGACGAAAAGCGTGAGGAAAGCATCGTCTGTAAGCACTGTAAAACCGTTATAACGCTTGAAAAGGCGGCTCCCGAAAAGTATAAGGAGCTTATCGAAGCCAGAGAAAAGACCGAGCAGCGTTATAAAAACATACTTAAAGACTACGAGGGCGGAAACGACGCGCCGCTGAAAAACGCGATGCACAAGGTAATAAGTAATACCGATACGGTCGATTTCAATATAAACCGTTGGTTCGACTTTATCTTTGATGCGGTCAACATAGCGATAAAGAAAAAGGACACGACTAACCTTGAAATACTTAAGGCTCACGCCCGTAAGTTTGACGATGCGTTCAGCGACTACAACGCATCCGACAGACGTCTTTACGATTCTATGGTATTCCTCCACCCAGAAATACTGAACGATTCGGAATGGAAGGTGGAATTTGAAAAGGCGAGCGCGGATAAAGCAGACGTACAGCTTTTAAAGAATAACATCTTGAAGTGTGTCAAGGAAAAGAACGATCCGAAGCTTATTATAAACGTTGTAAATGTTCTTTCCGCGTCTCAGGAGGAGTTTAAGGACATAGGAGAAGAATTCCTTAACAGTATTCTTGACGACGAGGAGATAGCCAAGATACTGAGCGTTTCCTTCTTCAAGAAGGCAAGGGGCGGAAACTTTGCCAAAAAGCTTAAAAAATACGTTTCCTCTACCTTTAAGGATTCTGAAGTTATTTTAAAGGACACCCTCGTATGGAACAATGCCGAGACGGTTCAAAAGAAGAGAAAAAATCAGAAAATTATAATTATTTCCTCGGTTCTCGGAGCGATCGCCATAGCGGTTTTAGCGATATTCTTATTCAAAAACGCGATGGTAAAGAACTCGCTCACGCTTGAAAAGCCGTCGACGACACACCAAATAAAGATGGTTTACAGCGAAAACCCCGACCTTACCGGTTATACCGTTATATTTAAGAAAAACGACGGAAGCCTTGAGCGCGTTCCCGTTACTGTCGATATGCTTTCGGGCTTCGATAAGGAAAAGATAGGAATGCAGACCGTCAAGGTTATTTATAAGGGAAAGAGCTTTAATAAAAACGAAATCGTCATTGAGATTACGGCAAAGCAGCTTGAAAGACCTACTAACGTATCTATTGTAGATAACAAGCTTGTTTGGGACAGAATGGCTAACGCAGAAGGATATGATATATACCTGTCCAAGGCGAGCGGCGCGGTGGGCGTATCCAAATATAGCACCATTGCCGACAAAGAGGGTAACGCAACGCTTATATTTGACTTAACCAACGTCAACGATATGGGCAACGTCTTTTATGCAACCGTCGTGGCGTATAACACCACCGAAAAATATTCCGATTCGGAAAAGTCTGACGAAATAAAGGTTACAAAGCTTTCCGTTCCGGTAAATATTTCGTATAATAAGGATACGCATAAGCTCACGTGGAGCGCCGTAGAGGGAGCGAAAAGCTATACCATAGAAATAAATGACGCGCCTCCGATACGTGATATTGAGGCGACGGAAATAGCAAATATTGACATCGATCCCGGAGACAACTCGATAACCGTAACCGCATTCCCTGCCGAGCAAAACGTAATAATGAGCGTCAGCAAGGTAAATATACATAAGCTTTTGCCGGTTGTGGCAGATAGCGCGGCGTATTCGGGAAGCACGGTAACGTGGGCTGCAAACAGCCAGTCAAGCCTTTACAACATCTACGTCTATAACGGCAACGGAGTGCTGGTAGCGGAGGCGCAAAGCGGCACAAAGGCTTACGACGTTTCCTCGCTGGAGTCGACACCCGGACTT
This sequence comes from Eubacteriales bacterium, assembly GCA_045660565.1. Taxonomy (GTDB): domain Bacteria; phylum Bacillota; class Clostridia; order Oscillospirales; family CAG-272; genus SIG673. The sequence goes on along the minus strand of JAZRDX010000076.1, from coordinate 1,387 downwards.
TACACCGTTAAAATAGAGGTGGCGTCCAACTCACTTGAAAAGGTAACCTCGGAGCCTACCGAGTTTAAAATTCACATTGGAACAAGACTTGCGATTGCCGACGGTAAAATAAACTGGGCATCGCTCGGCGGAACAAGCTACGACGTATACGTAAACGGTGTAAAACTCGATGCTTCCTCCACAACGGAAAAGTTTAAAAACATCTCCGACATCGCTACAGCGGCGGGAGAATATAAAGTCTACGTTGTAATTGACGATAGCAGTATAAGCGAAACTGTTACGGTTAAAAAGCTTTCGGCACCTACGCTTTCGGTACAGAAGCTTTCTGTTCTTAACCAGACGCTTAAGGTCAGCGGACTTACCGTAAGCTATGAGTTCAGGGTTGACGGAATTCTCTTCGGCGGAGAATATAGCGATATATTCAACGGACTTACCGCGGCAAACGATTACGTTATAACGGCTGTAAACAAAGCGACTGCCGATAACGAGATAGACTCAGACGCGGCATCTCTTACCGTAACGAGACTTGAGACACCTATAATAGAGGTTATTGCCGGTGAGCTTTACGTAAACGGCACACTTTATGAAAACGGAAACTCGGCGTTTACGTGGTACATTGACGGTGTAATCAAGGCACCCACACTTATCACCCCCGGAACGCATACCATTTACGCGGTAGCAACGGGAAGCGAGGAAAATCAGCTCAGCTCGGCAAGCTCAAACGAGCTTACCGTTACAAAGCTTTCGGCTCCCGTTCTTACCTACGAGAAAACACCGGTAAGAAAGCTTACCTGCACTCCCGAAACGGTTACAGGCGGTACGGTTAAGTACTATATCAACGGCACGGAAGGCGTGCTTGACCTTAACAGTCTTTCAGGCTCCAACGAGATAACCGCGAGATTCGTGGCTACGGCGGAAAACGTACTTAACTCCGAGCTTTCCAACATGGTTGCGGTAGTTACGACTAACGTAAAGCTTGAGGTAACAAAGTCGGGCTCGAACAAGATAAAGGCTTCGCTCACAGAGGCAGATCCCAGCCTTTCTTACAGAATTATCTTTAAGTGGTACACCGTTGGAACCGAACCCGCGGGAACCAAGGATTGGGGTAAGAAGGCGTTTACCGGAACCGTGGCATCGCAGGATCAGACGATATACAACGGTGTAACCAAAATTGAAATAACGGTAGAGATTTACGCCTCCGCCGGAAGCGTAACCGACGTTCTGGCCGGCACCTGGACGCCGTAAGATTTGACGAAGCTTAACAGGACTTAACGGTGATAATTAAACAGCCGCTTAAATATAATAAAATAGCAAAAGAGGATTACAGAAATGATTAGCGAAAAACTTAAGAAAACACTTATAAGAGCGCTCACGCTTGTGGCGGTTC
>JAZRDX010000075.1:0-3902 GCA_045660565.1 Eubacteriales bacterium | reverse complement strand
CGAATCCGACTCCGACGAAAATGACGGCGATTTCGACTTTGACGAAACCGAAAACAGCGACGAAGAAAACGGCGAATCCGACTCCGACGAAAATGACGGCGATTTCGACTTTGACGAAACCGAAAACAGCGATGACGAAATTGAGAACGACAACGGTTCGTTTGGCTTTAGTGAATAATCTAAACTAATAAGAATTACGACGAAGAAATAACAAATTAAGGAGCACTTTATCATGAATTACGGTATTTATCCCGTATTTGCGGCTTTCCCGGCCTTTCTTACATCAAAAACGGCGATAATAGTTTATATTTCGGTAATACTTGTTTCGATCGTTGCACTGATGGTAATGCTGATTTTTAAGGAATCCGACAAAAAAAGCATTGACTACAAAATTATCGGTAATATACCGACAACTCCGGACAAGACCAAGGAAGCGTCGGAGGAGACGGAAGAGGAAACCCAGAGATTCTGTATGTTAAGCGACATAGAAAGCAAGAAGGATACGTACGGACACGGAAACTATAACGACAATATAAGCTTAAAGGAGCTGTGCGAGGAGTTCCGCAATTTTGCGGCATCGCGGGAAAAGCCGTTATATTACGATATATCGGATATACGCCGCTTTATAGCAGGACTTGCTCTGTCTCATATTCTTATTTTACAGGGTATGTCGGGAACGGGTAAAACCTCTCTTGCAAACGTATTCGGTGAATACATAGACAACGCCTCTACTGTTATACCGGTTCAGCCTATGTGGAAGGAAAGAACCGACCTTGTTGGCTACTACAACGAATTTACCAGAAAATTCAACGAAACGCGTCTGCTTGAAAAGATGTACGAAGCAAACTACAGCGACGACATGTACGTAACCGTTCTTGACGAAATGAACATTGCAAGAGTCGAATACTATTTTGCGGAGTTCCTTTCGCTGCTTGAATTACCTAACGAGGAATCGCGTTACATTGACGTAGTCTCCGACAAATGGAAGAACGACCCGAGCCTGCTTAAGGACGGACGTCTTAAGCTTCCGCCGAACATGTGGTTTATCGGAACAGCAAACAACGACGACTCAACCTTTGCTATTTCCGACAAGGTATACGACAGAGCTATGATTCTTAACCTTGATGCGAAAAGCGAGCGTTTTATCGCTCCCAAAACCGAAAAGAGACCTATTTCCTACGATCAGTTTACACGGCTTGTAAATGAAGCTACCGAGGAATACAGCATCAGTCTCCGTAACATGAAGCGTCTTGAGGCTCTCGACAAATATCTTATCGACAACTTCCACATAACCTTCGGTAACCGTATTATGAAGCAGATAAGAACCTATATACCGGTTTACGTCAGCTGTGGCGGAGACGAGCTTGACGCTCTCGACGACATTCTTTCCAAGAAGGTTATCCGTAAGCTTGAAACTCAGAACCCCATTTACCTCAGAAACGCCGCCGAAGGACTCGTTGAATATATTAACGAGCTGTTTGGCTCAGACAAAATGTCTCTTTGTAAGGATTATATCCACAGATTAGAACGAAACGCGTAAAATTAAAGGATTGAATTATGAACCAATTAGATGTTTATTATCGCGCGCTGCTTGACTACAGACAGCAAACGACGGAGGACCGTAATTGCACAGCTTTACGTACTGCAATTGCCACCAGCGACACAGAACGTGATAAAATCGTTATCACTCGCTACAACTGTACGATAGAACGCGATTGGGTAGATGCCATTGAGGCAGGACTTATACACGTTGAAAAAGCACTGAAGGAAGAAAGACAGTTTATACGCTCAAACGGAGAGGTAGTTCCGATTGAAAAGGTAAAGCACGTCTCAAGAGAATCGGTAGAGCATCTTGCAAAGCACAGCGATCTCATTACCAAGTGCGAGAATATCGAAAACATCATACCGGAAAAGCTATACACAGTAGAACGCTTAAACGACTATGCTGTTTACGAAAACCGCTTTTTGTATATGCTTCTGTGTTTTCTGCGCGATTTTATCACTATACGGTATAACGATATTTTGGATTTAAGCAATAAATACGAGGCAGATCTTAATTTAAATAAAACCGTCATATCCGGAAAACAAAAAATGAACTATTCCGTTTCGCTACATGACGTAAAGAGAGACGATCAGTATTTAAAGGAAACAAATCCGGCAAAGGATCTTATAGACAAAATACACCTGCTTTTAAAAACAGTTATTGCCTTTTTAAACACTCCCTTAATGCAGGAGGTTTCAAAGGTTGCAATGCTTAAGCCGCCGATAACCAAGACGAACGTTCTTAAAATGAACAACAACTTTAAGGGCGCGGTGGCACTTTATGAGTTTATAATGGCGTATGATAAAAAGGGATACACCATCGAAGAACAGGTGATTACGCTTTCACCCTTTGAGGATATGCTTGCAGACGAGCTTGCTGAAGCCGGCGGACTTTTATCATTCCTCGTCTACGAATACGGACTGGCACTCAACCAACAGCTTAAAAAGAATTATCTTCGCGAGGAAGAGCTTCGAAAGGTCGAAAAAATCAGAGCGAGAGCCGAGAGAATTGAAGCGTTAAAGCGCAAGCTGAAAAACTCCGAAATAAGTATAGAAGAATATACCGTTACACTTGAGGATCAGCTACGCGACCTTGCGGGAGAGGCAGACAGAGCGGAAGCTCTTTTAGAGGAGCTGAACACCGAGCGAGAGAAAAACAAGAATCTTGAAAGACTCGTTAAGGAACAAAGTGAAACCATAGCACAGCTGCACAGCTATATTGAGGAGCTTAAGCACAAGCATTTCGAAGAAATCCGTCGCTTAAAGAAGGAGCACGAGGACGAAATGCACGCGCTTATCCTAAAGCACGAGGCGGAAATGCAGGCGTGTATTGAAAAATATGAAAATGAAATCCGCGAGCTTAATGAAAGGCATGCCGAGGAGCTTCAGAGAGAACGTGAAGCGGCAGCCGAGGCGGCAAGACGTCATGCCGAGGAGCTTGAGGAAACAAGGCGTCTTGCAAGAGAAAGAATCGAACAGATACAAAGCGAACATGCTGCTGCTATTGCTGAAATTACAAGCAAACACTCTGCTGAAATTCAGGAAATGGAGAGTAGACACGCCGCCGCGGTTCAGGAAGCAGAGAACAGACATAACGCTATAATAACAGAAACGGAAGGCATGCTTTCAAGCTGCAAGACAGAGCTTCAACACTCTAAAAAATTATATTCGGCGCTTCTGGAGCAAAGCAGACTAGACAAGGCGCGCATAAAGGCTCTCGGCGGTATTACCGAAAATTATACGGACAGAGAGAATTTCAACGAGCTTGAACGTGAATACAACGCTTTCACACGCATATATAAACAGCAGTGGGAGCTTACAAAAAAAGAAATCAAGAAAAAACATCTGAACCTTAAAAACCTTATGGCAAAGCCCGAAAAAACAAAGGATGAAGAGGAGAACAAGACGGTGGATGAGGAAAACAGTTCCTTAACTCCGCCTGAAGATACTGACAATGCGTAAAAAATTAAAATGGATAGTATTACTCGCGGTCATACTGATAGCGGGAACCCTGCTCACACTGGCGGTCTTAAACATTACGAAAAATAACGGCACGTTATTTGCCGAGGGACTTGCAAACACGAGCACGACGGTGCTTCTGCTAATTCTCGTTTTATGTATCCCCGTGCTGCTGATTGCCCTTCTGCTGGTTCTTTTATTTACTAAGGATAAAACAACCGAAGCTATCGTTGCCAACATAGAGAGTGTACCGACAACTCCGGACAAGACCAAGGAAGCATCGGAGGAGACGGAAGAGGAAACCCAGAGATTCTGTATGTTAAGCGACATAGAAAGCAAGAAGGATACGTACGGACACGGAAACTATAACGACAATATAAGCTTAAAGGAGCTGTGCGAGG
>JAZRDX010000074.1:0-1668 GCA_045660565.1 Eubacteriales bacterium | reverse complement strand
CGAACGCTTTCGCATTCGGGAAATGGAGCTGGTGATGTGACTTGAACACACGACCTGCTGATTACGAATCAGCTGCACTGCCAACTGTGCTACACCAGCATAACTTAACGACTTTACGATTATATCATAAAAAAAACGTTTTGTCAAGAGATTTTTTACAATATTTTTTCTGCGGTAAATAAATATCTGAACCCGATAACGCGGTCGTCAAAAACGGCTTATGTTTTTCGCCCACAAAGAAACTTACAAATTTTATTTAGCCGCCCATGCGGCAGATTGAGGAATATATGAAGCTTACCGAAATATCAACGATAAAAGCGCTTTGCGCACAGTTCGGATTCGGATTTAAAAAGAAGTTCGGTCAGAACTTTCTCACCTCGGCTGAGGTTCCAATAGACATAGCGCGTAACGCCGAAGGAATAAACGCTCTTGAAATAGGTCCCGGCTTCGGAACGCTCACCTCGGAGCTTTGTCAGGTCGCGAAAAAGGTGGTCGCTCTCGAAATAGACACCTCTCTTGCACCGGTTCTTGAAACAACGGTTGGAGAATACAAAAATTTAAAGGTGTTCTTCAAGGACGCTATGAAAATCGACCTTGCCGAGCTTTGTCGAGAGGAATTCGGAGAGGAAGAAATTGCGGTCTGCGCAAACCTGCCTTACTACATTACCACGCCGATTCTTCTTCACCTGCTTGAATCGGGTGTTAATTTCAAAAGCGTTACCGTAATGGTACAAAAAGAGGTTGCCGACAGACTTTGTGCCAAGGCGGGAACGCCCGAATACGGAGCGATAACCCTTACCTGCCAAAGATACGGAAGGGTGAAAAAGCTTTTCGACGTTCCAAAGCACTGCTTTTATCCAAGCCCGAACGTTGATTCCTCGGTTATAACGATAATTCCCGCGGAAAAAGAGGAAATTTTCGTAAAGGACGAGGAGCTTTTAAAAAAGGTTATCAGAGCCACCTTTAACCAGCGAAGAAAGACGCTTGTAAACGCTCTTTCGGCAGAGATAAAAAACAAAACCAAGGAAGAGCTTACCGAAATAATAGTCTCTCTCGGAATGCGCGAGGACATACGCGGCGAAAAGCTTACGCTTGCCGAGTTCGCGGATATAGCAAATAAAATGCTGTAACCGAACAAAGCGGTGTAGGGCGGGACTTGCTTTCGCCGTACTGCCCACGCTTTCAGCAAAAGCCTGTTCACACCGTTTAAAAGCAGTCAAAACGATTTTACACACTAAAACGTCCTTCAAATAGTGAATAATATGTAAAACTTGAGTTTAATTGAAATTACTTCTTGAAATTTTGGAAATTTTATAGTATAATGTAAAATGGGTAGGGATTGGACTTACCTATGGCAAAGAAATAAAAAATTATTATATATGAGGAGAGGAACCACTATGACCAACAACAAAAAAGTTCTTGCTTGGATCGACGAAATGGCGAAAATGACCAAGCCCTCCGAGATCGTATGGATCGACGGAAGCGAGGAACAGGCTGAAAAACTCAGAGCTGAAGCTTGCTCTACCGGAGAGCTTATCAAGCTCAACCAGGAGCTTCTTCCTAACTGCTATCTCCACCGCACCGCTATAAACGACGTTGCGAGAGTTGAGGGCAGAACCTTCATCTGCACCAGCAAAAAAGAGGATGCAGGAAACATCAACAACTGGA
>JAZRDX010000073.1:0-5684 GCA_045660565.1 Eubacteriales bacterium | reverse complement strand
AAAGCGAAGCCCGGGCAGACGGAAAAGGGTATCGCGCATACAGTAATAGTTGACGGTGAGCTAAATACGTTCGGCATGCAAAGTGTCGGTATGACCGACGCGGATTTAAATGAACGACTGCGAGCAAAAAAAACGGCAATGGAAAACGTTTTTCTGTATACCGTTGACGACTCGGGCGGCGAAAACTGGATTTTCAAGAACGGAGAAAGCACACCGGTAGGTTCAAAAAGCAATAAAGGAGGCAGGTAATGAAATCCGCTGTTATTTCGGGAGCGATACTCCTTTGTCTTATAGTACTTATATCCGTTAACAGCTTTATGTGCGTTGATATAATCAAAGAACTGGAAACGTTTTTATCTACCGATAATGCCATAACGGAGAGCGGAGCGGCTATGGTTTCGGAGTATTGGGATAAGCACGAAGCGTTCCTCCGTATCGGCGTAAACAGCAGCTATGTCGATTCCATAAGTGAGAGTATAGTTGAGCTTAAAGCGGCAATAAAAACAAACAGCGAAGAGGAAATTACCTCTTCGCTTGATATGTTGAAGTTCAGGCTCGATCAGCTTAAAAAGCTTAACCGCTTCAGTGTGTCCGGTGTGTTTTAATCAACCGAAATTATTCGTTTTTAAATAAATTCCTTAAGCTCGCCGTTTTCCTCTTTGAACCAACCCGTTCTTGTTATAAGATAGTCGGCTTTGGTGTCGAAAAGCGCGCGGCAGAGAATATCGGGGTTAAGATATGACGCTCCGCTTGCGTCAAGCACCGCGTAAAGCTCTCCGTCCTCGGTAAGCGTAAGACTTTTTATCTGCGGACGGATATTGACGTTTTTCTCTCCGCTTTTTGTCTTTTTGACAATATTTATATCAGCGGAAAGAAGGGTGTCTATGCGTTCCTTAGTAATGTCAAAATCTCCGCTTATGCGGTACGCGGCATAGGCTATATCGGTGAATTTGTCCCTGGGGGCGAAGACGTCGGTTACGTAAAGCTCGTCGGTAAATGCGGCACGCAGTCTGTCCCGTATCTCCTCAAAGGGCATTTTTTCCGTTATTTTTATGTCGAGAAGCTCACATTCGCTTTCGGCAAAAAGCGGAAGCGGCTGTGCGAAAACCATTTTGGCGTGAGGGTTAAAGCCCTCGGTGTACCATACCGGTATCTTTGTTCTGACGAGCGCTGTTCTTACCGTTCTGTCAATATCAAGGTGAGAAATGTAACGCAGTCTCCCCGTCTTACGGAATTTTATTCTGACGCTTTCGGGCACCATGCAGTAACACCTCCCAGTCTGTTTGCTCCGCAGCCCGAGCATTTTTCACGGCAGTTCGGTGTCGGTACGGAGTCGATAGATTTTTTATATTCTCTTAAAAGAAATTCCTTTGTAACGCCGATGTCGATTATATCCCACGGCAGTGTTTCGTTTACGTCAAACGTTCTGTTAGCGTAAAACGCCATATCAAGCCCTGCGTTTTGGAATGCTTTTTCCCACTTTTCGTAGCTGAAAAACTCGTCCCAGCTGTCAAAACGCATACCGAGCTTAAAGCCCTCGTAAAGAACCGCCGAAAGCTTTCGGTCTCCTCTTGCGAGTGCCGCCTCTACCCTTGACGCCTTTCTGTCGTGGTAGTTATAGCGGATACGCTTATCGGTTATTTTGTTCTTTAAAAAGCTTTGTTTTTCGTTAAGTTCTTCTAACGTGTCCTGACCGCACCACTGGAACGGTGTGAAGGGCTTGGGGATAAAGCAGGCGCAGCTTATCGTTACCTGCGGAGAGCGTCCCTTAACGCGGTTTGGTGTTTTGTAGTATTCCTCAATAACCTTAGCGCCCATATCGTTAATTCCCGATATATCCTCGTAGGTTTCGGTCGGGAGTCCCATCATAAAGTAAAGCTTTACACCGGTTTTTCCGCCTCCGAAGGCGAGGGAACAGGCTTTAAGTATTTCTTCCTCGGTTACGTTCTTGTTTATCGCGTCGCGCAGTCTCGGTGTTCCCGCTTCGGGAGCAAAGGTAAGACCGCTCTGACGGACGGAGGATATTCTGTCCATAAGCTCCTTTGAAAAGGTGTCGGCGCGCAGAGACGGAAGCGAAAGGCTGACCTTCTCGCCGTCGGTCCATTCAAGAAGCGTTTCGGTAAGCTCGGAAAGGCGGGTGTAGTCGCTTATCGAAAGGGAAAGGAGCGAAACCTCGTCGTATCCCGTGTTTTCGTAAAGGCATTTTATCTGCTCGTTTACCTTTTCGGGGCTTTTTTCTCTTACGGGGCGGTATATCATTCCCGCCTGACAGAATCGGCACCCTCTTATGCAGCCTCTGTATACCTCCTCGGTGATGCGGTTGTGCACCGTTTCGATGTAAGGCATAACGAATTTGTCGGGGTACGGGGCGTCGTCGAGATTACCTATAATCCTCTTTGTGATTTTTGTAGGTATATCACTGTATTTTGGCGTGTAGCTGTGAACGGTACCGTCCTCGTTGTATTTTACCTCGTAAAGAGAGGGAACGTAAAAGCCCGGGATTTTGGCAAGTCTGTGTAAAAATTCAGATTTGGTGTAGCTTCCGTCGGCTTTCATATCTATGTAAAGACGCGTCATTTCCACAAGGGCGACCTCGCCCTCGCCTATCGAAAAGACGTCGAAAAAGTCGCAAAGCGGCTCGGCATTGTAGGTGCAGGGACCTCCGCCGACAACTATCGGGTACTCCTCTCCTCTTTCGGCGGCATAAAGCGGCATATCCGCAAGCGAAAGCATATTAAGTACGTTAGTGTAGCAAAGCTCGTACTGAAGGGTTATACCCATGAAATCGAAGTCCTTTACCGGGTCAAGGCTTTCAAGCGCGTAGAGAGGGAGCTTGTTTGCTCTCATTTCCGCTTCCATATCGGGCCACGGCGAGTAAACTCTTTCGCACCATACGTCGGGCATGAGGTTAAGCGCGTTATATAAAATTCTCATGCCGAGGTTTGACATTCCTATTTCGTAGGTGTCGGGAAAGCAGAAGGCAAATCTTGCCTTTACCTCGTCCTTGTTTTTTATTACCTGACCGTACTCTCCGCCCGTATATCTTCCGGGCTTCAGTACATTTTTAAGTATAGAGTCAAGCTTCATAACTTTGACAGTTCCTTTCTTTTAAGGGAAATGTTTTTCTGTAATTTTAGCGGGTAGCCAATGCTTACCCGCTAAATTAGTTTAAACAAGATGTGTTTTGAACTTTTAAAATTCTGCTGTTACTGTTTTTTCTTTCCGCTTAATCCGATAAAAGCCGCCGCTCCCGACATTATCGCGTGGAAGCCGAGAACGATAAACGAGATAAAGCTCCATTTAGCGCCTATAAGAGAGACTGACAGTGAAACGGCAAGTCCTGCAAGCCCGGAAAATGCCGCAAGTCTTGCGCCGAGAAGCACAAGCTTTTTCTGACGCTTGTAGCCGAGAAGAGCGGAAAGGAGTCCTTGTGCTCCCGTCCTTGAAACTAAAATGCCCTCTCTGTCGGTATCCGTGTTGCAGACGGTATCCTCGATCATATATTTAACCGTGCGGATAAGCTCGGGCTCGAGCCCCGTTGTGTAGAAAACAAGCGAGGAATCGATGCAAGGGTTACACGTTTTAAGAGAAAACAGTGTATCGGACTGGCGAAGCTCCGCTATTTTACGGCAAAGCTTTTCATCAGGCGTAAACTGTATAGCTATTCTGGAGAAAAATTCGCCGTTGTTTGCGATATAAAGAACACGTGTGTCCTTTTGAGGAATATCGGGATAACGCTCTATCTCTATTCCGTGCTTTTCAAGATAAGCGTCGTTTCCTGCTCTTACCAGAGAGTCGCCGACCTTGACCGTGATTCCGCCGTCGGAAATGTCGGTAATAACCACGTCTTTGTAATTTGCGGGATTTAAGTCTATGCTGCTGAAAAGGCCCGAAAGCAGTCCGCCCGTCTTTCTGAACGCCGCAGCCGCTTTTGAAAGATGTGTTTCAAGGAAGTGGGAGTTAGTCCAGTAGGTATCAAGTATTCTGATTTTTTCCGGAGGGAAAAGCTCCTCCTCACTGAGCATTATAACGTTTTCGTCAAGCTCGTCGCTTTCATCGTCAAAATCCGTTATAGCAGCTCCGTCCTCCGCAACGTCGAGTGCCGTTGTATATCTCGGCAGGGACAGCGAAAGGAAAACGGAGAGAGGGCAGGAAAGGCACACGAGAAGATATGCGCTGAAGATGCCGTAATATACGTCTCTGTTTATAAAGCCAAATGCAAGCCCGCTTGCGATAGCGGCACAGATTACACAGATAAGGAGTATTTTTATAAGTCCGTAGCATTCGTCTCGTACCGGCTGAAGATTAAAGCCTCCGTCCGAGCGCGGTATTCTGTTGGTTTTGTAAAGCGCGCAGTTTTCTTCCGCATAGCCTCCAAACGCTATTTCCTCGGGCGAACCCTTGAAGCTTGAAAGACGGACCTCGGTGCAGTAGCTTCCGTAATCCGCGGTTATATCGAAAACCTTCTTTTCGCGCTTCGACATAAGGCTACGGTAGACCGATGTTAAGAATAAAGCTCCGACACCGGGAAGTCCTATAAGAACGGAAGAGCTTTCCGGGACTGATGCCGTAAGTACCGTCATAAAGCCGTACCCAAGCGACAGTATCAGCGTTAGAAACGTAAATATTTCAGGGATAAATATACCACGTACGGCGCATTTAAGTCCGTCTGCAAGCCCTCTCCATACAAAGGCGGCGGCAAGAACGGTAAGTCCTATTTCGATGCCGGCGAAAAGAACGGTCTGACCGCTGATAAAAAGGTTTAGAGCTTCAAGAAGAAATACCGTAAGCAGTATAAGCGCAGTGTAAAGCACGGCTCTGTGTAAAGAGCGCGTCTGTTCTCTTAAAATAATATCGCGTTTGACTTTTCTGTTTTCGCAGTAGCGACGTTCTCTTTCGGCATACCCCGCCTTGTCAACTCCGCCGTACATACCGTCGGAGAAAACGGGGATGCGCTCCGATACCGCGTAACGGTAGCCGGACGAGGTTGCTTTTGTCTTTACGGTCTCTGCTTCTTTTGTTCCGTAATTTACGGTAAGAGGCGGCGGAAGTGTAAGTGATCTGCAGTAATTTAAAAAGTCTTCTCTTGCCTGCCACTCTTCTTTTCCCGCTCTGTCCCAGATTTCGTTATCAAGGTCGTCCTCGTCGTACAGCTCGTCGGAGGTTTCTTCGGTAAATTCCTCGTTCTCCGTTTTTTCCGGTGCCGTATTATTTTCCGCGGAACGCACGTTTTCGGTAAAGATCTCCTCGTCGTAGGTACCGTCAAATCTTATTTGCCCCTCTGCGTTCAGCGGGCGACGCTCGCGGTCCCCGGTTAAAATGTCATCACTGTGTTCCGACGTATTGGCGGCCGCTATATTTTCGCTTTTTGCGGATTTGCTTTCGGAAGATAATACAACGTTGTTTTTCAGTCTGTCAAACAAGTTGTCAGTTTTTTTATTTGTTAGCTCGCCGTATTCGTCTTCTTCCTGCTCCGCGGTGTATTCCGTCTCGGTGCTTTCGTCGGATATTTCCTCATTGTCGGATGTTACGTCAGCGTCGGATATTTCCGCATTGTCAGAGGTTACGTCAGTGTCGGGTTTTTCCGTTTCGCTATCTTTTGATTGATATTCACCGAGTTCTTTGACAGCTTCACTGAAAGATACTTCGGTGTTATTCTCCGTTTTCGAACTACCGTCCAAGTC
>JAZRDX010000072.1:0-9444 GCA_045660565.1 Eubacteriales bacterium | reverse complement strand
GTGGTTATTTTGTCCCCCTCGGTTATTTCAAGCTCACCGCCGCAGAATTTACAGTTAAGTAGCATTGTTTTTTCCTTTCTTTTAAACGAAAAAGTGCGCAGCCGAAGCCGCGCACTGAAAAATGCCGGGCTCGATTGCTGCGACACAAATGATCTTAACCTTACGAATGTCTTTGGACAAGAGCGTACGAAAAGAGAGCCTGCACTTTTACCAATATAAAAATGCACACTTTTGCCCAAGAATAATCGTAAGGCGGTTAATATTCATTTATGTCGCAAATTCAGTATACTACATTTTTCTGCAAAAGTCAATAGAATTGCATAAAAAACGACAGAAAAACATTTGTTTATTTCCACACACTAAGCTTTCTGTAAAAAATAAAATTTACATTCCCCCGCTTGAAAAAAAGGCGGAAAAAGGGTATATTTATATAAGAATGTAGAAAAACAGAATTTAAAAAATAAAAATCAAAAGGAAAATAAAAATGGATAACGTTCAAAAAGCTGCGGGAGCGCAGTTTGAAAAAATGACCGGGGAGCCGATAACAAAGCTTCTTCTCCGTCTTTCCGTTCCCGCTATCATCAGTATGATGATAACCAACATTTATAACCTCGTTGATACCGCCTTCGTCGGTCAACTCGGCACAAGCGAAAGCGGAGCTACCGGCGTTGTATTCAGCTTTATGTCGATACTTCAAGCTGTTGCGTTTATGTGCGGTCAGGGCTCTGGCAGTATTCTTGCCCGCAGGCTCGGTAAAAAAGAGGTGAACGAGGCGACCGAGGTTGCGTCAACCGGGTTCTTCCTTTCGTTTATCCTTGGGCTTCTCTTAGCCGTACTCACCTTTATTTTTATGAAGCCGCTTCTCTGGGTTCTCGGAAGCACAGACACCATCTACCCTTACGCTAAAACGTACATCACGTATATCGCCATAGCGGCTCCGTTCTTTACGTCCAGCCTTACCCTTAACAACATTCTCCGCTACGAGGGAAAAGCGAAGCTCGGAACCGTCGGAATGGCGGTGGGCGCGGTGCTCAACATAGGACTTGACGCCTTGTTTATATTCCCACTTAAAATGGGAATCGGCGGCGCGGCACTCGCAACGGCAATTTCGCAGTTCATTAGCTTTGTTATACTTCTTTATATGTTCATTTCCGGCAGAACTCAAACCAAAATCTCATTTAAATATCTTGGAGCAACGCGCGGAGTTTCGTTTAACGTTCTGGCAACCGGATTTCCGAGCTGTCTGCGCCAGGCTCTTACCAGCGTTGCGTCAATGCTGCTTAATCAGTGCGCGCGTGTATACGGAGATGCGGCGGTCTCGGCGTTCAGCTGCGTATCAAAAATAAGCTTCTTCTCGATGGCAATAGCTATCGGTATAGGTCAGGGCTTCCAGCCGATAAGCAGCTTCAACTACGGAGCAAAAAAGACAGACCGTGTAAAAAAAGCCTTCTATACCGCGGTAATCGGCGAAGAAATCGTGCTCGGTGTTTTAGCGGTTCCGATGTTTATATTTGCCCCGGAGCTTATTATGCTTATGCGCAACGATCCCGCTGTTATTGAGATAGGTGTTCGCGTTTTACAGCTCACCTGCGTAGCTTCACTTTTCCTCCCAATCGGTATGATGACCGAAATGGGGTACCAGAGTATCGGTTCAAAGCTGCTTGCCGCCATCTGTTCAAGCATGAGAAGCGGAGTGGTACTTATTCCCACCCTTTTAATTCTCGCAAAATACAGGGGACTTGCGGGCGTTCAGGAGGCTCAGCCGCTCTCCTACGTAATAGCCTTTGTGATATGCCTTGTTTTCACTAAGATATTCCTTAGTAAGCTCTCGGCTTCGAAAAAAACAGAGCTAACCACAGATAAGTGAATAAAAGCTTTCTCTTTTTAACTTAACACTACGGAAAGGAACGGACAAATGAAGAAATATATTCTTACTCTCGACGAGGGAACGACAAGCGCAAGAGCAATACTTTTTGATGACGCTCTTAAGGTCAAGGCGATCGCTCAGCACGAGTTTTCGCAGATTTATCCGCAGGCGGGTTACGTCGAGCAGGACCCGATGGAAATTTACGCAAGTCAGTACGCCGCTCTTACCGAGTGTGTTGCGAAAAGCGGAATTTCTCCTTCAGAAATCGCGGCTGTCGGTATTACAAACCAGCGCGAAACGGTTATTGTCTGGAATAAAACGACGGGAAAGCCGATATACAACGCGATAGTATGGCAGTGCCGCAGAACTGCGGAAATTTGCGACGAGCTTACGCGAAGCGGTCATAGCGAGTACATACGTAAGACCACGGGGCTTAAAATCGATCCGTATTTCAGCGGAACAAAGCTTAAATGGATTCTTGATAACGTGCAGGGGGCAAGAGAGCTTGCCGAAAAGGGAGAGCTTCTTTTCGGTACAGTTGACACGTGGCTTGTCTGGAAGCTTACCGAGGGCAGAGTTTTCGTTACCGACGTTACAAACGCATCGAGAACCATGCTTTGTAACATTCACACCGGAACGTGGGACGACGGAATGCTTAAAATTTTAAATATTCCGCGCTCCGTCCTTCCCGAAATAAAAAGCAGCAGCGAGATTTACGGATATTTTAACGCATTCGGCGTCAGTCTGCCTATCGCCGGAATTGCGGGCGACCAACAGGCGGCGCTTTTCGGTCAGTGCTGTTTTAAGGAGGGTGAGGCGAAAAACACCTACGGAACGGGTTGCTTTTTACTTGCTCACACGGGAAACCGCGCGGTAAGCAGCAGCCACGGACTTCTGACAACTCTCGCCGCCACCGAAAAAGGAAAGCCTCTTGAATACGCTCTTGAAGGAAGCGTTTTCGTGGGCGGAGCGGTTATTCAGTGGCTCCGCGACGAAATGAAGCTTTTATATGACGCAAAGGACAGTCAGTATTTTGCCGAAAAGACGGCGGATAACGGCGGAGTTTATCTTGTACCCGCATTCGTCGGTCTCGGCGCTCCGCACTGGGATATGCGCGCTAAGGGTTCAATATTCGGGCTGACGCGCGGAACTGGGAAAAACCACATTATACGTGCGGCGCTTGAATCGATAGCTTTTCAAACAGAGGATATGATTTCCGCTATGAATGCGGATATGAATGAAATGGAAGGCGCTCTCCGTATTACAAGCCTTAAGGTTGACGGCGGAGCGGCTAAAAACTCACTTCTTATGCAGATGCAGAGTGATTTTTCGGGGATAAACGTCGTTCGTCCCGATAACGTAGAGGCAACCGCCGCAGGTGCGGCAATTCTCGCGGGGCTTGCCGTCGGAATGTTCAAAAGCCGAGAGGAAATTCTCGAAAAGCAGGGAAAGAGTGAATACTTCTTACCTAAAATGGATAAGGCTACAAAGGAAAGGCTTCTTTCCGAGTGGCACCGCGCGGTAAAGGCGTGCAGAGCGTTTACAGAATAAATTCGCAAAATTCTTAAACGGGCGAACGCAGTTCGCCACTACGGATAGAGTTAAAAGTCCGGATTTATTCGTAGGGTGAGGGTAAGCCTTTCTCAAAGGCTGTTGCTCACTCCCGAATTGGACGACCGATGGTCGCCCCTACGGATTAGACGAACACGAGCTATTCCGTATGCTCCCGAAATCGGATGATAAGCGCTCCGAAAACGTAAGCCTCCCTCCGGGAGGGAGGTGTCTTTTGCACTGCAAAAGACGGAAGGAGAAAGCGTACAAAAGATATATTACATGTTTTTTTAAGGAGAACCACAGATGGAATATACCGTCAAAAATTTTAAAGTACCGTCGTGCGACGGAATACACGAGCTTTCAGCTGTCGCATACGTTCCGAGCGGAGAGGCTAAGGGGATTTTTCACGTTGCTCACGGAATGACGGAATATATTGCGAGATACAGTTCATTTATGGGATTTATGGCGGAAAACGGATATATTACGGTAGGCTACGACCACCTCGGACACGGCTACACTGTACGCGATGACAGCGAGCTCGGTTTTATCGCGCATAAAAGAGGCTGGGAGCTTCTCGTAAGAGACATAAAGACCTTTTCGGACGCTGTAAAAAAGGAATACGGTGAATCTCTCCCCTACTATTTAATGGGACACAGTATGGGCTCCTTTATCGTCCGTCTTGCCGCCGCAAAATACGTTACCCCCGATAAGCTTATCATTATGGGAACGGGCGGACCTAACCCCGCAGCGCCCGCAGGACTTGCTCTTATCGCTGTGCTTAAAAGAATACACGGCGATAAAAGCTACTCTAAATTTTTACGCGTGCTTGCCTTCGGAAGCTACAATAAGACGTTCGGCGGATACGACGAAAACGATCCCGGAAAATGGCTTACCACTCGCGAAGATATAAGAAGAAAATACTACGGAGATAAGCTCTGCACATATCAGTTCACGGTAAGCGCTATGGGAGACCTTATACGTTTAACAAAATACTGTAACGCAGGAAGGTGGTATAAGGAGCTTGACAAAAATCTCCCGATACTGCTTGTTTCGGGAGAGGATGATCCCGTCGGTAACTACGGAAAGGGTGTAAACACGGTACAAAAGCGCCTGCAAAAGACAGGACATAGCTCAAAATGTATTCTCTACAAGGGCGCTCGCCACGAGATACTGAACGACATCTGCGAAAACGAGGTCAAAAAGGATATTTTAGAGTTTATAGAGGGGTAAGGTTTTTACGGAACATACGGATTTTAGTTTTTTCTCCTCAATGACGCAAATAACAGTAAACGAAAAAGGGTTGTCCCGGTAGGACAACCCTTTTTATATTTTTTAATGACATACGCCTTTTCAGTCGGCACCGTCGTTTTAAGCTTTTCAGTCTATAACGAAAGCCTCAAGGCAATCGCTGTGCGGAGGAACGCATATATCGGTAATCTCAGCCTTTACCTCGCCCGCTTTTTTGTCGGTTATGTTTATAACTCTGTTTATTCCGTCAAAAATCTGACAGTGGGTGATTATAAGCATCGCCACGTTTTCATTTCTGAATTCGGAGAAAATCTTATTAAGGTAATACTTATTCTTACCGTCAAGATTGTTAAGCGGCTCGTCCATTATAATAATTGAGCTTTCGCAGACCTTTGCCTTTATTATTCCCGAAAGGACGGAGAGCATCTTCATCTGTCCTCCGCTGAACGAGGTTACCTTTCTCTTTCTGAACTCCTTAAAGTCCTTGCATTTAAAGATTTCACGGATATAGTCGTTAAAGTAGCCCTCGATAAGCTTATGTATCTCAAAAAGCTTACGTCTTCTCTGCTCTCCCGAATATTTTTCGTTTACCGCAATCTCCGCCTGGCTGTAAAGCGCGTCATATGCCGAGTGCCAAGAGAGAAATCTCTCCTCCTGACCTATGTATACAATATCACGTCTAAGCGCCGAGGCAAGCGCGTCTCCGTACTTGTCTATGCTTATATCGGGAAAGCCCTCCACGTTATATACAACGCTTCCGCTTTCTATATTAAAGTAACCCGTTTCGGTCAGGGCAAGAAGATGGAAAAGCGTAGATTTTCCGCTCCCGTTTCTTCCCTTTATTATAACGAAATCACCGCCGCGTATATCGAAGCTTCCGTAGCTTATTTTTTGAGACTTATTTCCGTAAAAGTCAAATATATTCAGCGTTAAATCTCTTATTTTAAAAATTATCTTTTTATCTTCGGACATCTGTTTTTCCTCATAACGGTTATAAATGTTAATACGATAACTGTAAGCGCACCTATTCCGAGAAAGGTTATGGCGGGTACCGTATATGCGGTACGGTAATAGCCGAGCTTAATATACCAAATTGAAAAGTTAACGGCAAACGCGAGCAGATATTTAATGCAGTGGTCCAAAAGAACTCTGCCGAAAAGACGGCGGCTGCTTATTCCGTAGGTACTGAGTATAGAGTAGTCCCTGTACTTTCTTCCCATTTTACCGAAAATAAGTATTTCGCATACCGCGATAAACACCCACAGCGCAAGCGTGGACAAAATAGCATAGGTTATAAGTTTCCCCTCTGCGCTTTTTACAATATCATCGGCAAAGACTACCGATGCGCCGCGCGCAGGATCGTCAACAAGCCCCACGTATTCTCCGTCGTTATCCTTTGTAAAGGAGATAAAGATATACTTTTTTGCTTCGTTAATAAATTCCGCGTTTTCTGAAAGAATTATAATGCCCTCGTGCATGTATTTGCTGTCAATTCCGCTCTCGGCGGGCAGTATCTCACTTATAACGAAGTCAAAAAGCTTTTCGTCCGTTCCTACGTGGAGAATCAGCTTTTCTCCGGCTTTAAGACTGTATTTGACAGCGAGATTTTCGCTGACCGCGCAGCTTCCGTCGGAAAGCGCGTGTCTTAAGTAAAGAGGATTATCCTTATATTCCCTACCGCTTACCGTCATAAGGACGTCAGCGTTTATTCTATGCTCGTCCTCGGAATACGCATACGCGCTTCCGCCGAAGCTGTAAAAATCCTCGTCGTAGCCGCCGGCAGTAGAGAAAACCGTTTCGTTAAGCGCTGCCGCCTTGTATCTTTCCCTCTCCGCGTAGCTTTCGGTCGCCTTCTCGCAAACCGAAAAGGACAGCACGGTAAGAAACACAAGAGTCAGCAAGCAAACTGCAAGCTGGAATATATATTTTCTTATAAATACGCTCGAAATGCGAGCCTTATCCGTCATTATAGCTTTTCCTTTGCTTTGATTTATACGTGTTAAAATTGTCCGAAGCGGTACCTTCCGTTTCGGTTATTAACACGTTTTCGCATCGTACTGCGTCTTAAAAATTTTCCGTTCTGTCTATGTTTACCGAATACATCTTGTCAAGATAACTCTTTGCAAAAATCGCAACGATAAGTGCCGCGGGCAGAATAGGAAGCGCCGAAAGAAGTACTATCGGCAGACATGCGGCAAGGTAATGCTTCATAGCCGCGACCGCGAGAAGCACCACGCCCGTAACGAAAGCAACGAACAGTGCGCCTACTGCGTTTGTGCACATATATTCCTTAAACATTTTAGAGTGCGGAACACCCTCGCGAAGGCTTATCTCGTCGTCTCTCTTGTTCATGTAGATAAAGAGAATACCGAGCGCCGCATAAGCGATAAACGAAGCGACACCGAGAATAACCGAGATATAGGTTACGTCTCCGTCTCTCGTTTCAACCTGGTCTTCTACGTCCTGCATAAAGAGCGCCTTTTCCTGAACGGCTGCCGAATGGTTACCGCTCATAAAGGAGTTTTTATAGGAAAGGTAATCCGCTTTTACGGATGCTTCCCATGAAGCGTAAATATTGTCTGCCGGGTTATCCTGCGACTTACGGTTTGCTATATAAGTCGCTTCGGGAATAAGCTCGCCGAGCGGAATATAACCGCTGAGCATAGTTTTGCACGCCGCAACGTCATTTGCGTCGATAAAGGCAAGCTTATAGGTTATCTCGTTTTTGAAATAGGATTTCATTTCGTCGGTAAATACGGCAAGTCCGAGACCTTTATTAAGTCCGTTATATGTGGACGCCATATATATACCCGTAACCTTAAGAGAGACGGTCCTGCCGCCCATAGCAAAGCTTACGCTATCCCCGACCTTAACCTTCATTTTCTCCGCGGCTGTCTTATCAAGCATTATACCGCTTGCGTCTGCTTTACCCGAAATACAGGTGTCCTCGTTAAAGAGACTTACCTCGTAGCCGTCAAGACTGTCGCACATGAGAACCGGGAAGCGGAAGCCGCCGTTCGCGCTTATCTCAAAGAGATAGCAGGGGAATATCTTCTCTACCGCAGGATTTGCCGAAAAATCGGTAACCTGCTCCTTCGTGGGAGAATTTATAACGTAGTCAAAGGTAGTAAGCTTAAAGCTGCTCTGCTTTCCTTCAACCGCGGCTTTTTTATTTATGACAAAGATACCCGCAGTAATAAGGATTGCCGCCATAAGGATAGCGGTTATTGCTGTTTTCAGATATTTTCTGAATGCATTCGATTTTTCCCCGTATACTATCATAGCTTCCGTGGAATTTTCTGTTTCGAAATTCTTATCGTCCATAACGTTACAGCCTTTCTCTTTATTTTTATTTTCTGCGGTAAAAAACAGAAGTCTGCACCGAAAAATCTCAGCCGCTCTGTTTTTCACCACATTTTTTTCAGATTAGATATTTACGTCAGCCTCATAATTTGAATGTGTAGATTTCATAAAGTTACTGCTGTTACTGCACGCCTGAATCTTTACTGTTCCGACGTAGTAATCCACTATACTTGCAAACTGTGATAAATCAAATTCAAGCCTTGTTCCGATAGCGGTATATTGGGCATCAAAGTTGGTAAACTTAATTTCCGTTTCGCCAAAGAAAATAAGATAGTAGTCTGCGTGCTTTACGTGGTTCCATTTAACCTTTAAGCTTTCTCTGTCAACCTCTATAACAGGAGCCTCAAGCTGTACGCGCACAACCTCGAGGTTCTTGGTAACTCCGTCGTCGCCGAGAATCTTAAACTCTCCGAACTCCTTCGGCTCGAAGGAAACGGAAATGTGAGAGTTACCTATCGAAACGGGGAGCATACGAACGAGAATCTTTATTTTCTTCGATTTATCGGGGTCTGAGGGGATCTTGTACGCAAGGGTGGAAACCTTGCTGTCGGTTCCCGTTCCCGCGTCGGTAAAGGTCATTTCGGTCATATTACCCGTTCCCGCCTCTTCGGTGGTACCGTTGGCGACTCCGAGGTTATCGAATTTAACGAGAACGTTCATAAGGCTGGTTCCGTCGTTAAGATTTCTCGCGATAACGTCGAACTCCATAAGACAGTAGTAGACGGTATCAACCTTAAGCTCGGTGCTGCGCTTGGTGTCAGCCACCGTCGTTTCTCTGTCATTGTAGTTTTCTTCTTCAATAAAGCCGTAATCAAAGTTTGCGATTTCAACGTCGCTGGTTCCCTCTCCGTAACGGTCCGGTTTTTCGTCCTCATTCTTATCGCAAGCTACTGCGGTAAAGACCATGGAGAGAACCGCCACAAGCGTGAGCGCTCTTATAAGTGTTTTCTTAAGTTTTTCGCTAATCATTTCTGTAATCCTCTTTTGCTATTTTATTATATTTAAGCGGCGGTTTAATTATCACCGTTAAGTCCTGTTAAGCTTCGTCAAATCTTACGGCGTCCAGGTACCGGCCAGAACGTCGGTTACGCTTCCGTCGGAGGCGTAAATCTCTACCGTTATTTCAATTTTGGTTACACCGTTGTATATCGTCTGGTCCTGCGATGCCACGGTTCCGGTAAACGCCTTCTGACCCCAATCCTTTTTCTCGTTATCTCCCTCTCCCCACTTAAAGATAATTCTGTAAGAAAGGCTGGGATCTGCCTCTTTGAGCGAAGCCTTTATCTTGTTCGCGCCCGACTTTGTTACCTCAAGCTTTACGTTAGTCGTAACTACCGCAACCATGTTGGAAAGCTCGGAGTTAAGTACGTTTTCCGCCGTAGCCACGAATCTCGCGGTTATCTCGTTGGAGC
>JAZRDX010000071.1:0-12105 GCA_045660565.1 Eubacteriales bacterium | reverse complement strand
CTTCGAGGCACCCGTAACCGTCGGCTACGCAACCTCTAACAGAAGCGCTGTTATTCGTATCCCCGCATACGCAAAGAGCCCCGAAAAGCGCCGTTTCGAGCTTCGTAACCCCGACGCAACCTGCAACCCGTACTACTGCTTTGCTGCAATTCTTATGGCAGGTCTTGACGGTGTCAAGAACAAGATCGATCCTCACGCAGAGGGTTGGGGACCGTACGACTTCAACCTCTTCCATCTTCCCGAGGAGGAAAAGGCAAAGCTTAAGGGACTTCCCACCTCGCTTCCCGAAGCGCTTGACGCACTTGAAGCTGACCACGACTACTTAACGGCAGGCGGAGTATTCCCCGAAGAGCTTATCAAGAACTTCATTAAGACGAAGCGCGCTGAGTGCAGCGAAATGTCCAAAATACCGCACCCCGCAGAGTTTGACAGATATTATAATCTTTGATTTTTAATTAAAGTCTGCAAGAGTCAAAAAGCCTTGTACGGAGTATCTCCGCACAAGGCTTTTGTGTTTGTTGAAAGGGCGTTTGGCTGTGTCGCACGGAACGACATCACAAAAGAAAGTTGCCGAGCGACGTAAAAATCGCTCGGCAGTAGGTATTTGCATTATTTATTATAGTTGTCCATAACCTCTTTAAGTCTGTGGGGGTAGTCGGTCATAATACCGTCGGCGCCTATATCAATAAGCTTTTTCATATCCTCTTTATCGTTTATCGTCCAGTAGTGTACCGCGAAATTATGACGGTGCGCTGTTTTTACAAAATGCTTTGTCGCGAGGTTAATGCCCATTTCCTTCATAGGTATCTGGAAAACACAAAGCTTATCCGTAAAGAATAAATCCATTCCGAGAAGCGTCTCTACCGTAAACGCGGTAGCCGCATCGTATGCGGGAGAGTACATAAAGGTATCAGGAACCTCCTTTGCCTTCTGAAGTCTCTTAAATTCGTCGTATATCTCCTCGTGGAAGCTTGCTACGACAACGCGGTCAAATGCATTATGCTTTTCAAGAAGTCCTATAACGTTCTTAAGCGCGGAAAGACCAAGCTCTCCCGACTGCTTTATCTCAACGTTGATACGGTTTTCGGGGAAAGAAGTGATAAGCTCTTCAAGGGTGGTTGCAAGGAACACCTTTTCGTCTCTCGGGGTTACGCCATCGGGGTAGGCTACGTCGGTGGGATAACGCTCAACACCGTCGTCTGTCTTGAAATGCTGTCTTTCGCCGTTAAGCTCATCGTCGCTGTTAGTGGGGTTGGTGTATCCGAAATCGACCTTCTGCGCGATAAGATCGCTGTAATTCCAGTCGGCTATCTTACCCGTTACGTTGGTTTTACGGTCAAGGGTTGTATCGTGCGAAAGAATGACAACTCCGTCCTTGGTTATGCTTACGTCTGTTTCCATCATAACGTTTTTATCAACACTGTACGCATTGTAGAACGCTTCGAGGGTGTTGTCGGGAAATTCCTTATTTCCGCCGCCGTGGGCGATAAGTATGGGCATTCCGTCCTTCTGACGCATCGGGTTGTCGAGCTTAAAGTTACTCGGTCTCGGCACTACGATTAAAACGACAATAACCAGCGCTATCGCCATTAAAATAATTCTTACTTTTTTAGACATTTTTAGCTTCTCCTTAAAGTTTTTCGGTAAAACCGAATGCATTTAAAACATTATAACATAGTTTCCCGAAAATGTAAAGCATTTTTTGAAATCATGGCTTCGTTTTTACATCTTAACTATAAAAGGCGCTGTAAATTTGTTAGAATGTTATATATAAGAATAATACGTAATAATTGACTTTTACTGAAAGATATGATATAATTTTGTTAGTCGGGCTCTCTATATATAAAGTAATTTATAAATTCCGATATACGTTGCGCCCCCATTACAAGGCTCCTCGTTTTTACACTAAATTTAACTAAACAATATGAGTTTAAAGGAGAACAAAATTATGAGCGGCATTTCTCACGTAAGCGACAAGGTCTTTTTCGGTGAGTGGAACAAAGAAAACCACACGTGGACGACCGAAGGAAGACTTAACTACTCATATTCCGAAAATCTTTCGCCTGTTGAGGCAAAGGTAAAGGAAGGCGATTATGACGGCGCTAAGGAAGCGCTTTTAAAGTACTATCGCGAAAGAACAGAAATACCGCGCGCGGATTTTGACGGCGGTCAAATGCGCGAGTGTCTTTTACTGAATAATACCGACGTATTTAACTTTCAGGAGCCGTACATGACTGCCTTCACAGTCGAAAATACGGGTGATTACAAAGAATACAAAATCGACCTCGGAGCAACTCGCGCCAGCGTCTTTTTAATAAGCTCGTTTGATAAAACCGAGGATATGGTCTGCATCGGCTCCAGAGACTCGGACTTTTCTCCGTCGCTTGAAATAACGGACAACAGCGGAACCGTGATAACTCTTTCTCCAATAAGAGATACCTATATCCGCGGAGGCGACGAAAGCGCCGATTACCAAAAGGTAAATTACGGTAAATCAAAAGAGCTTTACGTAAAGGACGCCTTCTGTCAAACGTCAGACGGAAAATACAAGCCGTACAGCAGCCGCTCAAGACGTACGTATATCGCTTTTGACAGCAGCAAGATGCCCGGAAGCGTTGCAAAGGTAACCTTGAAGATATACGCAAAAATCGTTCCCGAAGAAGGCGTGGAAAAGGCTACCGAGGATAGGCACGAGCTTCATATTTTCACTGCATACAATAAGTCCTGGGCAGAGCATGAGGACGAGGTAAGCACCTTTGCTCCTATGACCTGGGCGGGCTTCAGAATAGCTCACTACTCCTGGAGAGGTATGCCGGGCGGCTTTGACTGGGTGCGTCCCGACAACTGTCCCAGCGAATACATCACCTACAACACAAGATTTTACGGGATTTCCTCCATTGCCATAGAAGGCGCAAAAACAGGTAATACCGCTTATACAAAGCGAGCCATAGACATGGTTCTGGATTTTATAAACGATACAAACGGAAAAATAGAGGTTGAAAACGTTCCGCCAAAGCGTGATATTGAATCCACCGACCGTTGCTGTAAAATGCCGGGCATATTCGCCGCATTCCTTGACTACGACGGTTTTACCGCAGAGGCGCTTACCGATATTCTTAAATGGCTCTGGGAGGAGATGACCTACCTCTATAACGGTGCGGGCTGTCTGTACGAAGGCGCAACCTCAAAGCCGACGGCAAACAACTACGCGGAAACAAACCGCGGACTCTGGCACGTAAAGGGAACAGAGGGCATCTGTGCGTACTTCCCCGAATATGCCGACAGAAACGAATGGAAAAGACTTGCTGACGACAGACTTAATACGGTAGCACACGTTCTTGTAAACGATGACGGATGCTATCAGGAAGCAACCTTTGGCTATGCTTCGTCGATGGTTAGCTTCTTCCTGACCATATACAAATTTTTACAGCATTCGGGAGATCCTATCCCCGAATGGTTCCACGACAGGCTTCACAATTTTATGTACTACTTGATGTACAATTCATATCCTAATCACATAACTCCGTATCTCGGCGAGGGCGGCGCGCCGAACACCGTAGGCGCGCTTAAGCATTATCTTACTCTTGCAAACGACGACGAAATTCGATTCGCGGCGACCGACGGTGCGGAGGGCGTTAAGCCGCATAAGACCGCGGCATACTTCGAGCGTCTTAAGACCGCCGCCTGCCGTACAGGCTGGGGCACGAATGATTCTATGCTCTTTATGACAGCCAAGAACGGCGGTAACCACAACCACAAGGATTCTTTAATGATTACCTTCTTTGCCGGAGACAAGGAGCTGCTCGCCGATACGGGTATGACCTCTTACGACGGCCTGCACCCTCATTTCAAGTGGCAGAGACACACCACGCGTTCACATAACACGGTAGAGGTAGACGGTGTACAGCAGAGAGGCTCCGATTTCCTTTATAATTACAACCCCGCTCTTCCTAACGGCGAGTCTTATCTGGAGATCATTCCCGGTACCGCTATCGACAGAATAGAGGCATGGACTGACGCATACGAAAATCTGCGCCATTTCCGTAACGTAACCTACGTTAAAAACCGAAACGTAATTATAGTATCGGATATGCTAAGCCCAAAGGATACGGCGGTTCATACGTATACACAGAACTGGCATACGAACGCATCTCACCCGTCATTCCCCGAAATAAACACCGAGACAAAGACGGGAAGAACAAACTACAATATCGGTTCAAATCTGTATATCGCCCAGTTAAACTCGGAAAACCTCACCCTTACGCTTGAAGAAGGATATTCCGCTATGAGTTCCGCGCCCACCGAATATTTCTGTTACACGCAGAAGGCTGCGGGAGACGTAGCGTATAACACCCTCCTTTATCCGTTCTTTACAGAGGGAGAGCTACACAGCTCCGCTGAAAACATTGATACCGGTGTTAATCCTACCGTAGCCTCCGCTATGGAGCTTTCCTTCCCCGAAAAGGACGGCGGCAGCTTCAAGGTATTCCACTATAACTCCTTTGAGGAAACCCCTGAAAAGAGAGCCTTCGACAAATATACCGTTAATGCAGCGGGCGCGGTTATACTTCAGAATGAAAAAGACGTGCCGAGCCTTATCTCTATGTATAACGGCTCCGAGTTCTCACGTAACGGAGAGACACTTATCTTAAGCGACAGAAAGCTCAGAGATATAGAGATTGCGTTTGAGGAGAATAAGGCAATTATCACAAGCAAGGACGAGAATATCGAGAACGCGAAAATCACGTTTGCCGCTTTCGGAGAGATTACCTCGGTAACTGTAAACGGAAAAGAGGTAAGCTACAAATATTCCGACGGAAAGATTTGTCTTGGCGGCAAGGGTTAAGCAAATCTAAAAGAAAGCTTTCGAAAAAATAATAATCCCCCATGTATGCGCAAGTCTGTTTTTAATGAGCTTGTGCATATATGGGGGTATTTCAGTTTCAGGTATGCGCAAGTGCGTTTTGAACTTCGCCGACAACCATAAAACCGGCATAGGTTACCGTTTACAAGCGGTTTTTACAAAATATTGGTTATTTTTTATAAAAGGATTGTAAATTGTCGCATCATAAATGTTTACAGCTTATATTGACAGGTGGAAACAAAAGGTGTATAATAGTAATAGTTAAACAGTTATTAGGCAGTAAGGAAAGGTTGACATGAAAGAAAAAATATTGCAGCTTAAGAAAGAAAAGAACGCGGTGATCCTTGCGCATTACTATGCACCTGCCGAGGCGCAGGAAGTAGCAGACTACGTTGGCGACTCATTCTACCTTGCGAAGATCGCAAAAAAAAGCACGGCAGACATCATCGTTTTCTGCGGAGTCTCCTTTATGGGAGAGAGCGCTAAGATATTAAATCCCGACAAGAAGGTACTGATGCCGGATCTTACGGCAGACTGCCCGATGGCGCATATGGTGAAACCGGGACTGATTCAGAAGATGAGAGAGAAGTATGAGGATCTCGCGGTCGTTTGTTACATAAACTCCACGGCGGAGCTGAAATGTCAGAGCGACGTTTGCGTAACCTCATCAAACGCGATTAAAATCGTCAGGGCACTTCCGAACAAGAACATCTTCTTTATTCCCGACAGAAACCTCGGACAGTACGTAGCCTCGCAGGTACCCGAAAAGAATATTGTCATAAACGACGGCTACTGTCCGATCCACGCATCTATCACCAAGGAGCAGCTTCTGGCACAGAAAAAGATGCACCCGAATGCTCCTGTTCTCATTCACCCGGAATGTGAGCCCGAGCTTCTTGAAATTTCAGATTACATAGGAAGCACGGCGGAGCTTATCGCTTACGCAGCAAGCAGTCCTCTTGACGAATTTATCATTTGTACCGAGGACGGGGTGGATTATAAGCTGATTTCGGATAATCCCGGAAAGAGGTTTTACTATCCCAACCCGCACCCATGCTGCGCTGATATGAAGCTGAGCACTCTTAAAAATATCCTTTCCGTTCTGGAAAAAGAGGATAAAGAGGTTTTTGTAGACGAGGCGGTTGCGGTGAACGCTTGGAAGCCTCTCAGCAAAATGCTTGAATTAGGTAGGTAAATAAATGAAAGCGGATATTGTAATTGTCGGCAGCGGTGTGGCGGGTTTATACTGCGCCCTGAATTTGCCGAAAGAAAAAAATATAATAATAGTAA
The DNA here is from genome assembly GCA_045660565.1 of Eubacteriales bacterium. Taxonomy (GTDB): domain Bacteria; phylum Bacillota; class Clostridia; order Oscillospirales; family CAG-272; genus SIG673. The sequence continues at coordinate 5,951 of JAZRDX010000071.1, read as the reverse complement.
CAAAAAATAAGGCTCGCAGAAGCGACTCCTATCTCGCCCAAGGCGGTATCTGTGTACTGCGCGATGAGAACGACTATGATGCCTTCTATGAGGATACGATGAAGGCAGGACACTATGAAAACAATCCCGATTCTGTCCACATAATGATACATTCCTCTCAAGAGGTCATTTCCGATCTCATATCCTTCGGGGTGCGATTTGAAAAGAACGGAGAGAAATTCACATACACGCGAGAGGGCGCTCACTCACAGCCCAGAATCCTTTTCCACGAGGACGAAACAGGTAAGGAGATTACGTCTCATCTGCTGGAAACCGCAAGAATGAGAGAGAATATCACCATTATTGAAAACTACACGATGGTTGACCTTATCTGCGAGGGGAACGAGTGCCACGGTATCATCGGGCACGATGAAAACGGCGTTTACTCTGCTATCGAGGCTGACTACACCGTTCTCGCCACGGGCGGCATCGGCGGTATTTTCGAGCATTCAACAAACTATAAGCACCTGACCGGTGATTCTATTGCGCTCGCTCTTAAATACGGTATAAGGCTTCAGCATATAGACTATATTCAGATACACCCTACCACGCTTTACACCGAAAAAGAGGTAAACAGAGAGTTCCTCATTTCCGAATCGGTTCGCGGAGAAGGAGCTATCCTGCTTAACTCCAAGGGAGAACGCTTTGTCAACGAGCTTCTGCCCCGCGACGTGGTGGCAAACGCAATCTTTGCGGAAATGAAAAAGGAAGGCACAAAGCACGTTTGGCTCTCAATGGCTCCCATTCCCGAGGAAGAAATCAAGACACACTTCCCGAACATCTATCAGCGTTGCCTTGACGAAGGCTACGACGCAACGAAGGAGCCTATCCCGGTAGTTCCGTCCCAACACTATTTTATGGGGGGTATAGACGTTGACAGATACAGCAAGACCTCGATGGACCGTCTGTATGCGGCGGGTGAGACGGCTTGCAACGGCGTTCACGGTAGAAACCGCCTCGCAAGCAACTCTCTTCTTGAAAGCCTTGTATTTGCAAAGCGCGCGGCGCGTCATATCATTGAAGAATACACGTCGCTTTCAAAAGACACCGAAATTACCGTCGACGAAAAGAAATACGAAAACTACAAAGAAGAATATAAAGCCGCCGTTCTTGCGGCAATCGAAAAGGAGAAACTAAGCCATGAATAATATCACCATGAAAATGAATGCCGACGAGCTGATTTTGCAGGCTCTGCGCGAAGACATCACAAGCGAGGACATTACCACCAATTCCGTTATGCCTCATTATCAGGCAGGCGAGGTTGACCTCATCTGCAAGCAGGACGGCGTAATTGCAGGTCTTGAGGTGTTCAAGAGGGTATTTGAGCTTCTTGACGAAAAGACAGAGGTCGTTTTTTACTGCAAGAACGGCGATGCCGTTAAGAAGGGCGAGAAGATCGGTCTTGTTCGCGGAGATATACGTGTGCTTCTTTCCGGTGAAAGAACCGCGCTGAACTATTTACAGAGAATGAGCGGTATCGCGACCTACACAAGAGAGATCGCGGATCTCCTCAAGGGCACCAAAACAAAGCTTCTCGATACAAGAAAGACGACACCCAATATGCGTATTTTCGAAAAATACTCAGTCAAGGTCGGCGGCGGATACAACCACCGCTATAACCTCAGCGACGGTATTCTCCTTAAGGACAACCACATCGGCGCGGCAGGCGGCGTGAGGGAAGCCGTCAGAATGGCAAAGGAATACGCACCCTTCGTTCGTAAGATCGAAATCGAGGTAGAGAACCTTGATATGCTGAGGGAAGCTCTTGAAGCGGGTGCGGACAACATTATGCTTGCCAATATGACCGTTGAGGATATGAAGACCGCTGTTGAACTTTGCCGCGGCAAGGCTGAAACAGAGTGCAGCGGTAACGTAACGAGAGAGAACGTAGCAAGACTTGTCGATATCGGTGTTGACTACATCTCCAGCGGTGCGCTGACACACTCTTCTCCCATACTTGACCTCTCGCTAAAGAATCTTCATGCAATATAAAACTACGGAATGGTAGAAGTAATGAAGTCAAACGAAAGAAGAAAGAGCATAGTGGATTTGCTTTTGTCGGAGAAAAGACCGATTTCGGGAAACGAGCTTTCGGAAAAGTACGGAGTGTCCCGTCAGATCATTGTGCGCGATATTTCGATTTTGAAGGAGCAGGGCAACGATATTCTTGCCACAAATTCAGGCTACGTTATCAGGTCATCTCCTATTAAAGAAAGAGTTTTCAAGCTATTCCACACCACGGAACAGACCGAGGACGAATTAAAGACAATTATCGACCTCGGCGGCATTGTTGCCGACGTTTACGTTTGGCATAAGGCATACGGAAAAATGGAAGCGAAGCTGAATATCTCATCGCGCTCTCAAATCGAGCAGTTTATCGAGAGCGTGCGGTCGGGGAAGTCGGTAGAGCTTATGCACATAACGGGCGGATACCACTATCACACCGTCCGCGCGGAAAACGAAGAAGTTTTAAACCAAATAGGAGCCGCGCTAAACGAGAAAAAATATATTGCTCCCGAAATATAACGGTGAATGACCTATGAACAGAGAAAGATTTGAAAAACAGCTCACCTTTATTCTTGAAGCCGACAAGGAAAAGAACATTTTGCGTCAAACTCATCTCAGCGGGCACGGCAGACGGGAAAACGATGCGGAGCACGCCTGGCACATGGCTATGATGGTATATCTTATGAAGGAGTATGCCAACGAGGATTTTGATATTGCCAAGGCAATGATGATGGCACTCATTCACGATATCGTAGAGATTGACGCGGGTGATACCTATGCCTACGATACCAAGGCGTTGGAAACGCAAAAGGAGCGAGAGGAAAAGGCAGCCGACAGAATTTTCGGTATGCTTCCCGATGATCAGCGCGATGAGCTTTCAGCGCTTTTCGAGGAATTCGAAGCCGGGAAGTCTCCCGAAGCGCGTTTTGCAAAGGTAATGGATAATTTTCAACCTCTGCTGCTTAACAACTCCAACGGCGGTGCGGATTGGCGCGAGCATAAGGTAACAAAATCCAAGGTTGTTGGCAGACAGCAGTCATCACGTTTGGGCTCTGATGCAATATGGAAATACACGGAAGAGCTGATAAACAAAAACGTAAAAGAGGGAAATATCATAGATGAGTAATCTTAAATCCCCCGTTCCATTACGGAACGGGGGATTTGTTTATACTGAAAATTATGCACGTTACATTAAATTGTCTTCTTATTTCTTTAAAATAGCTAATATAGTAATATTCTGCCGTAACGCTCTTGTTTTTTCGCAATATAATTTACGGAAAAATGGGCATACTACTAAACGACAATGATTATATAAGGAGATATTATGGAAAGAAGGAATTCTAAATCTTATCTCTGGGGGTTCATTCCTTATGCGCTTGCGGCGTTTCTTATAGGTATTATCGGCGGATTTACGACGGTTCTTGGGCCTGCATTCGTCAGGGATCTTCAGCTTGACTATAACAATACAACCTGGACAACGCTTGCAATGTCTGTTTCCACCGCCGCCTTTGCGCCAATCCTCGGAAGGATAGGTGATGTAATAGGTAGGCGAGTAACGCTGCTTCTCGGAATCCTGATTTTTACTTTCGGAAATATTATGACAGCGGTTGCGCCGTCGCTTTGGTTTATGCTTGCGGCACGTTTTGTAGTAGGAATCGGAAGCGCGGCGATTTTACCCGCGGTAATCGCTTATATAGTCGGCGAATTTCCGCCGGATAGGGCTTCGAGCGGCTTCTCTCTGTATATGCTGATATCAAGCGCAGCCGTTATATTTGGCCCCACACTCGGAGGAATTATTATAAACAGTCGAGGATGGCGAGTCATGATGTGGATATGCGTTTTTATATCTGCCGTCGTCTTTTTTGCGTGTCTTTTAACTAATAAGGAAGGGAAGACTTCAAAAAAATCGCTTTCAAGCTTTGACGGACTTGGCAGTGTTTTCGTGCTGATATTCTTCAGCTTAACACTTTGTGTTCCTGCATTTGGTCAGAATTTCGGATGGCGCTCGCCCGCCTTTATGCTTGTCTTAATTGCCGCTGTGCTGTCGCTCGTCATACTCATACTTGCAGAACGAAAAGCAAAGAACCCCATTTTACAGGGTAGCTTTATGAAGCGGCGCTCATTTGTTCTGTCGGTCGTAGCGCTTTTTTTAACACAGGGGCTGATGCAAGCGAATATGACGAACGTAATTGTATTTGTAAACTATACTCAGCCCGAAAACACCGTTATATCAGGATACGTTATATCCATAATGTATATAGGAATGTCTCTCGGTTCTATTCTTCTCGGACCGCTTGCGGATAGGTTTGAGCCAAAGCGGATTTTGAGTGTGTCCTTTGTTATTACGGGAATCGGATGCGCCCTGATGCTTCTGTTTTCTCCTGTTACCCCGTTTTTTCTTTTGGCCGCCTCTCTCGGTTTTCTCGGATTCGGGCTCGGCGCTAACGCTACGATTTTTATTAAGGTTGTGCTTTCTGGAATTTCAGCGAAAAAAGCAGGCGCCGCCACGGGAACCTACGGACTTTTCCGAGATCTTGCCGCCCCCTTCGGCGTTGCTGTTTTCGTACCGTTGTTTACAAATCAAGTAACGGCAAGAATTGATATGGGATTTGATGAAATTTCTGCGGCTGTAGGTTCGGTAAGATTGCTGGCGATAACAGAAATCGTCTGTGTTGTCGCCGGACTAATAACAGTTGGTTTATTGCCTAAAATTGACAGGAGAAAGGAAATTATAAATGAAGCTAAAGGATAAGGTGGTAATAGTAACAGCCTCTACAAGAGGAATAGGGCTTGCCGTTACGGAGGCCTGCGCAAAGGAAGGCGCGGTAGTCTATATGGCGGCAAGAAATCTTGAAAGAGCGGAAAAGGAAGCCGCTCTTCTAAGTAATGAAGGATTCAAGGTAAAATGCGTATATAACGACGCAGGTGTTCCCGAATCCTATACCTCTATGGCAGAGACAGTTGCGAAAAACGAAGGAAGAATAGACGTGCTTGTTAACAACTTCGGAACGTCCGATCCGAAGCGTGATCTTGATCTAGCAAACACCGATACCGACGTTTTTATAGATACGGTTACGCTCAATTTAAGAAGTGTGTTTATGGCAAGCAAAGCGGTGCTCGGATATATGACAAACGGCGGTAGCATTATCAATATCTCCTCGGTAGGCGGCAGCGTTCCCGATATTTCGCAGATCGCTTACGGAACTTCAAAAGCGGCTATTAATTATTTGACCAAGCTTATCGCTGTGCATGAGGCAAAACACAAAATCAGATGTAATGCCGTACTACCCGGAATGACAGCAACCGACGCGGTAAAGGAAAAACTGTCCGAGGATTTCCGAGCGCTGTTTTTAAAGCATACTCCTCTCGGTCGAATGGGATTTCCGAAGGAAATTGCCGCGGCAGCAGTGTATTTTGCAAGCGACGATTCAGCGTATACAACGGGACAGATTCTTACTGTTTCCGGCGGATTCGGACTTGCGACTCCCGTGTACGGAGATTTAAAAGACAAGTCGGGTAGAAGATAAAACGTATTTAAAGGAATGTGTACGCAAAGACACGGTAGGAATGCAGGATAAGCTTGCGGAGCTGATAAAAACCGTAAAAGCGGAAATTGCTTTCGGAAAGAAAAAGCACAAACGGTGTAACGCAGCGAGGGCTGACAGATTGTTTTCTGTCAGCCCTTATGGCTTTAAACGGTTGAAATATTCATAAAAATATGATATAATAAACTCATTGATAAATAAGAATTTGAAGGTGAGATAATGATTGTTTTAATAACGGGAGCATCGCACACAGGCAAAACTGCACTTGCTCAAAAGTTGCTCGAAAAATATAAATACCCATATCTCTCAATCGACCACCTTAAAATGGGGTTGATTCGTAGCGGAAACACCAAACTCACT
>JAZRDX010000070.1:0-12049 GCA_045660565.1 Eubacteriales bacterium | reverse complement strand
AGTACCTCCACCGTCGCCACCCTCGGGTCCGAGATCGATTATATGGTCGGCAGTCTTGATAAGATCGAGGTTATGCTCAATAACGACAACGGTATTACCGCCGTCTGCAATACGCTGGAGTATTCCGATAAGCTTTTCAACGTCTGCAGTATGAAGTCCTGTCGTCGGCTCGTCAAGAATATACACGGTTCTGCCCGTTGCTCTCTTTGAAAGCTCTGTCGCAAGCTTTACTCTCTGCGCCTCACCGCCCGAAAGCGTGGTTGACGACTGACCGATCTTTATATATCCAAGCCCGACGTCGTAAAGCGTGTCAAGCTTCTTTTTAAGTCTCGGAAGCTCGGAAAAGAAATTCTTTCCTTCCTCAACCGTCATATCAAGAACGTCAAAAATATTCTTACCCTTATATTTTACCTCAAGCGTGTCATAGTTGTAGCGTTTGCCTTTACATACGTCGCAGGTTACGTAAACATCGGGAAGAAAGTGCATTTCGATACACTTAACTCCGTCTCCCTCGCACGCCTCACAGCGTCCGCCGCGAACGTTAAAGGAGAATCTTCCGCTCTTGTATCCGCGCGCCTTAGCGTCTGGGGTTTGAGCAAAAAGGTCTCTTATATCGGTAAAAAGTCCGGTGTAGGTCGCAGGGTTCGAGCGCGGAGTTCTTCCGATAGGGCTCTGGTCAATGGCTATAACCTTATCAAGCGCCTCTATTCCCTCAACCGCTTTATGCTTTCCTGCGGAAACGCTGGCGCGATTAAGCTTTTTGGCAAGAACCTGATAAAGGATTCCGTTTACAAGCGAGGATTTTCCCGAACCGGAAACACCTGTAACGCAGGTGAAAACACCGAGCGGAAAATCAACGTCATTGCCTTTAAGATTGTTTTCGGCGGCACCGCGGACGGTAAGCCTTTTACCGCTTCCTTTTCTGCGCTCATTCGGTACTTCAATCCGCCTTCTGCCCGAAAGGAACGCACCCGTAACCGAGTTTTTATCCTTTTTTATCTCGTCCGGAGTACCTGCGGCAACAATGTGTCCACCGTGAATACCTGCTCCGGGACCGATGTCTACTATATAATCCGACTCCTCCATAGTCTCCTCGTCATGCTCAACGATAATGAGACTGTTTCCGAGGTCGCGGAGCGATTTCAGTGCCGCTATAAGCTTTCCGTTATCCCTTTGGTGAAGCCCTATACTCGGCTCATCAAGAATGTAAAGCACTCCCATAAGAGAGGAACCTATCTGCGTGGCAAGACGTATTCTCTGCGCCTCGCCGCCCGAAAGGGTACCCGCCTTTCTCGCAAGGGAGAGGTAGTCAAGACCGACGTTCTTTAAAAATCCGAGCCTTGAGCGGATTTCCTTGAAGATCTCCTCAGAAATCTTAAGCTCCGAGCCGCTGAACGTAAGCGAGCCGACAAAGTCAACAGCGTCGCTTACCGACATACGGCAGAAGTCGTCTATGCTTTTATCTCCAACCGTAACCGAAAGAATTTCGGGCTTTAGGCGCTTTCCTCCGCACGCGGCGCAGGGGGTAACGTCCTTGAACTGATCGTAATAGTCGTCAAAGCCGAACATTTTTATCCGCTGGTTAATCATATTTATTACGCCCTCAAAGCGTATTTCCTGATGTCTGACCTTTCCGTCAAAGGCTCTCGTAACCTTATATAGCCTGTCTCCCGTTCCGTACAAAAGCGCGTGAAACGCCTCGGGGGTGTAGTCCTTAATCGGAGTATCAAAGTCAAATCCCGCGACCTCTCCCGCCGCCTCAAAGAGAGGACCGGAATACGTTTCCTCGTCAAGAGACTTAAATCCGTTTACGGCAATAGCACCCTCACGAAGCGAAAGGGTATCGTCGGGTATAATCTTTTCGGGAGAAAGAAAGCTGCTTTCACCAAGTCCCGCACATTCGGGGCAGGCACCTATCGGGTTATTAAAGGAGAACATTCTCGGCTCAAGCTCGGGAAAGCTTATATTATGCTCCTCGCAGGCATAGTTCTGCGAAAAGGTAAGCTCCTCGGCGGTCTCACCGACAACCGAGACGTTTACGTTACCGTCAGCCTCGCTTAGCGCTGTTTCCACGGAATCAGCGAGACGGGAACGCATTTCGTCCTTTATCACAAGTCTGTCTACCACTATTTCGACTGTATGCTTGACGTTTTTATCAAGCTCTATGCTCTCGCTTAAGTCATATATGATACCGTCCACGCGAACACGTACAAATCCGCTCTTTTTAGCCGATTCAAAAACCTTTTCGTGGCGCCCCTTTTTATCTCTTACAACCGGCGCAAGCACCATAAATTTAGTACCGTTCGGCAGCGAAAGTATCTTTTCTATTATTTGGTCGGTTGACTGACGTCTTATCTCTTTTCCGCACACGGGGCAGTGCGGAACGCCTACTCTGGCGTACAAAAGACGGAGATAGTCGTATATTTCGGTAACCGTTCCGACGGTGGAACGGGGGTTTTTCGAGGTTGTTTTCTGGTCTATGGATATAGCGGGAGAAAGCCCCTCTATCGAATCGACGTCGGGCTTGTCCAGCTGTCCGAGGAACTGACGTGCGTAGGACGAAAGCGACTCAACGAAGCGGCGGTGTCCCTCGGCGTATATGGTATCAAAGGCAAGGGATGATTTTCCCGAGCCGGAAAGGCCGGTAAAAACCACCATTTTATCCCTTGGTATTTTAATATTCACATTTTTCAGATTGTTGGCTCTTGCGCCGACAATGTCAATATAGGATGCCATTTTTTCTCCTTTTTTGCGGAACGTTGATTACTGTTGTTTGTTATAGGGCGGTGCCTTGGTGCCGCCGTTTATTTGGTCAATGTCTACTGTTGTAGGGCGGTGCCTTGGTGCCGCCGTTTGCTTGATTAACGCCTACTGTTGTAGGGCGGTGCCTTGGTGCCGCCGCTCTTTTGATTAACGTCTACTGTTGTAGGGCGGTGCCTTGGTGCCGCCGTTTACTTGATTAACGTCTACTGTTGTAGGGCGGTGCCTTGGTGCCGCCGTTTATTTGGTTAACGCTGATTTATGGGCGGCAGTGAGATAAATCCTTTTTGTAAAAAGGATTGCCTGCCCTACGGTTCTGTATGCCATCAAGCGGTATTTCAAAACCTTTGCTGTGTTTGCTTTCTTCAAGAGATAACGCTATTTCTTGTATGCTCTTAGCTCCATGATTTTATCGCGCAGCTTTGCCGCCGCCTCAAATTCAAGCCGTTTTGCCGACTCCTTCATTCTCTGCGTAAGCTCCTCTATAAGACGTTCTCTTTCCTTTGCCGTCATCTTCTTTTCCGTCTTACCCGACTTCTCGGAGCCTCCCTTACCGAGGCCGAGGTCAATTACGTCGTGAATAGGCTTTACAATAGTCCTCGGAACGATGCCGTGCTCCTCGTTGTAAGCAGACTGCTTACGTCTTCTTCTGTTGGTCTCGTCTATCGCCGCCTGCATAGAGCGCGTTACGGTATCGGCATACATTATTACCTTACCCTCAGCATTTCTCGCCGCACGTCCCACCGTCTGTATAAGAGACGTCTCGGAACGGAGAAATCCCTCCTTATCCGCGTCAAGAATCGCAACGAGAGAAACCTCGGGAATATCAAGTCCCTCACGAAGCAGGTTAATTCCGACAAGCACGTCGAAAACACCTGCACGAAGGTCGTGGATAATCTCCATTCTCTCCATAGTATCTACGTTATGGTGGATATATTTTACCTTTATTCCGTTCATAGCGAAAAATTCGGTCAAATCCTCCGCCATCTTCTTTGTAAGGGTTGTTATAAGTACCCTTTCCTTACGCTCTGCGCGCGCAAAAATCTCACCCATAAGGTCATCTACCTGACCTTTTACAGGTCTTACCTCAATTTCGGGATCAATAAGCCCCGTAGGTCTTATAAGCTGCTCTACGGTGTTCTCGGAATGAGTTTTTTCATATTCTCCCGGTGTTGCGCTTACGTAAATAACACTGTTCATCTTGCTTTCAAACTCATCGAAATAGAGCGGTCTGTTATCAAACGCCGACGGAAGTCTGAAGCCGAATTCAATAAGGTTACCTTTTCTCGCTCTGTCTCCGCCGCTCATTCCTCTTACCTGCGGAAGCATTACGTGCGACTCGTCAACGAACATAAGAAAATCGTCGGGAAAGTAGTCAAGAAGGGTATAGGGGGTGCTTCCCGGTTCTCTGCCCGAGAGAACTCTCGAATAGTTTTCAACACCCGAGCAGTAACCTATCTCTCGCATCATTTCAACGTCGTATCTCGTTCTTTCCTCTATTCGCTGTGCTTCTATAAGCTTACCCTGAGACTTGAAATACGCTACCCTCTCCTCCATCTCGTCAAGTATAACGGAAAGCGCGGCTTCCCTCTTTTCGGGAGAGACGGCATAGTGGGTTGCGGGGAATATAACCGCGTAGCTTACGTTCCTTATAAGCTCGCCCGTTACGTAGTCGATTTCGGATATTCTTTCAATCTCGTCTCCGAAAAGCTCAACTCTTATAATAACGTTATCCGAGCCTGACGGGTGTATCTCAACGACGTCTCCCCGAACCCTGAATTTGTTTCTTTCGAGGTTAACGTCGTTTCGGTCATAGCTAATCGAAACAAGTCTGCGGATAAGCTCGCTCCGTTCCATCTGCGCGCCGACGCGTATATCGACTACGAGGCTTTTATATTCGCTCGGATCACCGAGAGAGTATATGCAGGAGACAGATGCAACTATTATAACGTCCCGTCTTTCAAAGAGCGCCGAGGTTGCGCTATGGCGCAGCTTATCTATTTCCTCGTTTACAAGAGCGTCCTTTTCGATATATATATCCTTTCCGGGGATATACGCTTCCGGCTGATAGTAGTCGTAATAGGAAACGAAGTACTCAACGGCATTTTCGGGGAAGAACTCACGGAACTCCGAGCAGAGCTGAGCCGCAAGCGTTTTATTGTGAGCAAGAACCAGCGTCGGGCGGTTAACTCTTGCTATAACGTTAGCCATAGTAAAGGTTTTTCCCGAACCGGTAACTCCGAGAAGCGTCTGGGAGCGAAGCCCTTTATTAAGTCCTTCTACAAGACCGTCGATTGCTTCGGGCTGATCGCCCGTGGGCTTAAAATCGGATTTTAGTTTGAACATGCCGTTTTTCCTTTCATAGACTGTAATAATTGCAGGGCGTGGGGGATAACGAGTTAAAATTCGTGAACTCTCTACAAATAATAAATTCCGCAAAACCTTGATTTAGCGACGTTCGCTATGTTTGAACTTGGTGCGCGTCGCCATTTGCCCGCAGGCGCTTGCCTGCCGACGTTCGGTATGTACACTCAAACAGAACCGTCGCCATACGCCAGCGGGGGCTCCCCGCAAAAAGCTTGGGGGTTAAGTCTTTTAATAGTTTGACCTAACCCCTTTGATATTATGTCGTAAAAATCAGTTTTTAAGACTGTGAAGCGGGGCGGGGATAAGTCCGCCTCTGTTTATAAATTTCGCAGGCGAGGTGGTTTTAATAGGCATTATCGGTGCGCTTCCGAGAAGTCCGCCGAGCTCTATTTCGTCTCCGACCTTTCTTCCTACCGCGGGAATAATTCTTACCGCGGTCGTTTTGGTATTTACAACGCCTATTGCTATTTCGTCGGCAATCATAGCCGAGATAACCTCAGCCGAGGTATCGCCCGGAACAGCAACCATATCTATACCGACAGAGCAAACCGCAGTCATCGCTTCAAGCTTTTCAAGAGTAAGTATTCCGCTTCTGGTCGCCGCAATCATACCCTCGTCCTCGGATACGGGAATAAACGCTCCCGAAAGTCCTCCAACGTGGCTGGACGCCATAACTCCACCCTTCTTAACCGCGTCGTTAAGAAGCGCAAGGCAGGCTGTCGTTCCGCAGCCTCCGCAGGTCTCAAGTCCCATCTCTTCAAGTATTCTCGCAACAGAGTCTCCAACCGCAGGGGTAGGAGCAAGAGAAAGGTCAACTATTCCCGAGGGAACTCCGAGTCTCTCGGAAACAAGAGTATTAACGAGCTGTCCCATACGGGTTATCTTGAACGCTGTTTTCTTTATTATTTCGGAAACCTCGGTAAGGTCCGCGTGCGGTGCCTTTTCAAGAGCCGCTTTAACAACACCGGGGCCTGAAACTCCGACGTTGATTACGCATTCCGGCTCACCTACACCGTGGAATGCTCCCGCCATAAACGGGTTATCCTGAACGGCGTTAGCAAACACAACAAGCTTTGCACAGCCTATCGAATCACGGTCGGCGGTAAGAGCCGCGGTCTTTTTGATGATCTGTCCCATCATCTTTACCGCATCCATATTTATACCGGTCTTGGAGCTACCGACGTTTACCGATGCGCAGACGTTTCTGGTCGCGTCAAGCGCCGAGGGAAGGCTGTTTATAAGACGGAGGTCTCCCTTTGTAAAGCCCTTTTCGACAAGAGCGGAAAAACCGCCTATAAAGTCAATTCCGAGGGTATCCGCCGCGCGCTGCATAGCAAGTGCGATAGGAGTTAAGTCCTCCTTATCGACCGCGCCTCCGAGTATGGATATCGGAGTTACCGAAACTCTCTTATTTACAATCGGAATACCGTATTCCTTTCCGATATTAACGGCTGTGGGAACCAGCTTTTCCGCTTTTTTCGTAATTTTGTCGTACACGAGGTCAGCAGTCTCTTTGATGCTTCCTCTTATACAGTCAACAAGGGAAATACCCATTGTTACCGTTCTTATGTCGAGGTGCTCCTCCTCGATCATTTTTATTGTATCAATTATGTCGTATGCGTCTATCATTTATAAAACCTTTCTGTCGTGATAACGAAATTTGCTCAGCTTAATTGAAAAACGAAAGCGTCGTTAATTAAATTCTGTGCATGGCATTAAAAAGGTCCTCGTGAGTTGCGCGGATAACAACGCCCATTTCCTTTCCGGTCTCCTTCATTATTTCAACGAAGTCGGAAAAGCTTACGTTTATTTTACTTGCGTCAACAAGCATAATCATGGCGAAGGTGGTGTCGTAAACCTTCTGCGTAATATCAAGAATGTTTACACCGTATTCGCTGCATTTTCCGCTGACCTTAGCTATAATTCCTACCGCGTCGGTTCCTATTACAGTTATAACCGCCTTGTTACTTGATTTCATAGTCTTTTATTTCCTTTCAATTTGCCTTACTGTCGTTTTTGAAAATATCTTTTCCGTTAATTAAGATCCGTGGTAGTGGTTTACCATCTTGTAGGTAACGGGGTCCGCCTTCTTGAACATAGCCTCAAGCTCGTCGTCTCCCATAACCGTGGTGCGTCCGTCAACGTACTCCGCGTCAACAAGCTCCTTAATCTTTGCGATAACGGGGTGTCTCTTATCTATAACCGCCGGGGTGCCGTTAAGACGGTAAAAACCGTTCATCCAGTGTGCGATTCCCGCAAGACCGCTGTGCGAGTCAACCGCAACCGCGGCAGGGCGTCCGAGAATCTTCTCGGTATTGAAGATATTGTATATCTCCTCGTCCTTAAGAAGTCCGTCGGCGTGTATTCCCGCGCGGGTAACGTTAAAGTTTCTTCCGACAAACGGGGTTCTCGGGGGAATTTCGTAGCCTATCTCGTCCTCGAAGTATCTTGCTATCTCGGTTATTGCCGTGAAGTCCATTCCGTCAGCCGTTCCCTTAAGCGACGCGTATTCCATAGCCATTGCCTCTATCGGGCAGTTTCCTGTACGCTCTCCTATTCCGAGGAGCGAGCAGTTTACCGACGAGCAGCCGTAAAGCCATGCGGTAGATGCGTTGGTAACGACCTTATAGAAGTCGTTATGACCGTGCCACTCAAGCATCTCGCTCGGTATTCCCGCGTAGTGCTTAAGTCCGTATATAATTCCGGCTACGCTTCTCGGAAGCGCCGCGCCGGGATAGGAAACACCGAAGCCCATGGTATCGCAGGCACGGATCTTAATCGGTATACCCGACTGTACGCTCAGCTTCTGAAGCTCGGTCGCGAACGGAACTACAAATCCGTAGAAGTCCGCTCTGGTTATATCCTCAAAGTGGCAACGCGGACGGATTCCTCTGTCGAGAACGCTTTTTACAACTCCGAGGTACTTATCCATAGCCTTCGCTCTGGTAAGTCCCATTTTCTTATATATGTGGTAGTCGGAGCAGGATACGAGAATACCCGTTTCCTTTACACCGAACTGCTTTACAAGGTCAAAGTCCTTTTCGTTTGCGCGTATCCAAGTGGTTATTTCGGGGAAATCGTAGCCGAGGTCCATACAGGCGGAAAGAGCCTGACGGTCCTTCTCGGTGTAGACGAAGAACTCGCTCTGACGTACAAGTCCCTTAGGTCCTCCGAGCTTATGAAGAAGCTTAAAGAGATGAACAATCTGTTCAACGGTAAAGGGAGAGGTTGACTGCTGACCGTCGCGGAAGGTGGTATCGGTCATCCAGATCTCCTCCGGCATGCTTATCGGAACCATTCTGTGGTTGAACGCTACCTTCGGTATCGAATCGTAGTCGAAGAGCTGTCTGTACAGATTCGGCTGCTCTCTGTCCTGAAGCGAGAACTTGTAATCAGCCTGCTCAAGAAGGTTGGTGGCATTTGAGAACTCAATAACCGGAGGGGTGTAAACACTGCCCGCCGCCATTGCCTCATTTAATTTCTTGTCATTCATTTCGTTCATATATGTAAATCCTCCAAAAATTAACTTGTTTAAGCTCCGAAAACGACCTATACGCTATCGGAAACGGATTTTATCCCCCTCGTTTTGACACGCGGCGCTCAGACCGCGGTGCCGAGACAAAGACGGATTATCCAAATTATAATAAGTACCGCTATCGCCGACAAAAAAGCGATAAGCCATATTTTTTCTCTCTTTTTATCTGCCGCGGCAAGTATTCCGAAAAGACAGATTATCGGAAACACGAAAACCGCCGGATTGTAATTCACAGCCGCTTTAAAATCAAGCCGCAGGAGCGACAGATACGCTCTTGTCATTCCGCAGACGGGACACGGCACGTGGAAAATTGCTTTCAAGAGACACCCAACCTTCAGCACCGTATTTAAACTAACCGTTATTCCTACGAGCAGAATAAGCATCAGTCTCTGCACGAAAACAGGGAGCGAAAGAACTCTTTCGACAAAGGAATTTAAAAACAATCTTATTTTTTTCATTTTACGTTGTTATATCTTTAGCGAACCGTAAAAATTCAACCTTAACTAAACCTCGCTTTTTTCTTTGCAAGCAGCAGCCGCAAGAAAAAAGCTTTGCAAAAAAGAAACGGCGGTCTTTTGTGGGCTCTGCCCACTCCCGCAAGTTTTTGAAAAAACTTGACAAAAACTTTTTTAAAAACAGCATTTCGCCAAAATCGCAACTCTGTCGTTTCCGCCGTAATCCTTGGTTACCTCGCAGGTAAAGCCGTTTTCCTCGGCAATTCTCTTTATATCCTGCCCTTGGTCGTAGCCTATCTCGAAAATAAAGATACCGTTATCCTTAAGCGCCATTTTATAGCGCCTAACTATCTCTCTGTAAAAGACAAGTCCGTCCTCTCCGCCGTCAAGTGCCGCCATAGGCTCCTTCTGAACGGTGGTAAGCGTCGGAATAACGATGCTTCTTATATACGGCGGATTTGAAACAACCGCATCGTATATTCCGCTTTCGGGCTTTGCCTTCAAAACGTCAAGCTCGGAAAAGCACGCGTTTACTCCGTTTAATGACGCGTTCTCCTTGGCTGCCGAAAGCGCCTCCGCTGAAATATCATACGCTTCACAGCTGAGGTCGGGGCGGTTTTTCAGAACGGAAATCGCAATACAGCCGCTACCTGTACAAAGATCGGCAAAATGACCGTTCTTCGGTATTTTATTTATTGCCGCTTCGACTACATGCTCTGTATCCGGTCTTGGAATAAGGCAGCTGCGGTTAAGCTTAAAGGTAAGTCCGTAGAAGTACCACTCACCGAGAACGTAGGCTAGAGGCTCTCCGCTTTGAAAGGCTTTTACCGCCTCGGAAAACGCTTCTCCGTTACCGAAGCGTTCGTTAAGCAGCTCCTTTTCAAGTCTTGAAAGCTCGCTCATTGACCGTTTTCCGTATTTTTTACGGTTTGCTCTCCGTTTGCGTTTTCCGCAGTCTGTTCTGTGCTTTCGGTATATACCTCCGCATTTTCCACAGCCTGTTTGATTTCCGATTTTTCTTCAGCCGCTTCCGACTTATCGGTCTCCTCGGCTTCACCTCGTTCAAATTGCTCGATCTCACGGCACAGCACAGATGTTTCAGTTTGCTCGAACTTAGCATATTCAGCCAACATTTCCGCTTGCTCGGCTTCTTCCGAGTTGAGCGAGTCTTCCGTTTTCTCGGCTTCCTCTACACTCGGCTTTACGTAATCGGGGAACTCATCAGGCATCGACGATTTCAGCGCGTGTATCGCAACCTCTATCTGCTGAAGGTCCGGCTCCCTCGTGGTTATACGCTGCATAAGCAGTCCGGGCGCCGACAGTATTCTTGTAATAACGTTGTCGTGCTTTCCGGCAACCATAATGAATTCATATCCGAGTCCGATTATAACGGGTAAGAACAGCAGCTTAGTCAAAAAACGGATAAGAGTGTTCTCCCACGTAAATATCGGAAGCGAGGAAACGAGAATACTGATTATGATTATAACGAACATAAAGCTGGTTCCGCATCTCGGGTGGAAACGCTTATATTTCTTTACGTTTTCGGGTGTAAGCTCCTCCCCTGCCTCGTAGCAGAATATAGATTTATGCTCCGCTCCGTGGTATTCAAACGTTCTGCGTATATCCTTCATAAGTAAGCATAGCAGCAGGTAACAAACGAAAATTACCACTTTAAGTCCACCCTCAATAAGGTTTTTCCAAAGGCCGAGCTTTCCGCCCGCAAATCCGTCGATAAGCTTAGTGATAAACGACGGAAGAAAAATAAACAGAAATACGCTAAGCGCGACACCGAGAATCATAGCAAGCAGCATAACGAAATCTACAATTCCCTTGCCAAAGTGCTTTTTGAGCCACTTTTCGAACTTACTTTCCTCTACCTCCTCCTCAATGCCGTAAAGCCTTGCCGAGGTATCGAGGGTTTTTATGCTCAGCATAAGCATTTCAATCATGTTTACAACTCCGCGGAGAAGCGGTATGTTAAATATCTTATGCTTTTTACGTACCGAAACGAAGGTGCCGTCCTGAACTGTTACGCTTCCGTCCTCTTTGCGAACCGCAACGCTGTAACTGTCCTTATGCTTCATCATTACGCCCTCAAGAACAGCTTGACCGCCAACGACTCCGAGCCGACAGTTCTTTTCTTTTTTTTCGCTCAACTTTCGATTTATCCTTTCCGAAAACGGTTTTACCCATTTTTCATTGATAAAAGTTTTAGATATTATAAATAAAATTTATAATACGCCTATTCTGATTAATTATATCAAATAATTATTACATAAAATATGCAATATTTGTGAATTAATTGTTTTCCGGGGAGCCCCCGGGGGCATATGGCGACGCATAGAAAATTCTAACACACCGAACGTCGCTAAGGCTTAGCTATGCGGAAATTTTTATCTGTAGGGGGCGACGTCCTCGACGCCCCGTTTTTGTAAGCGGTTTTGCAAAGCGTTTGGTCGAAAGCTCCTTCCGTCTTTTGCTTTGCAAAATCCACCTCCCTCCCGGAGGGAGGCTGTCTTAACCCGCGGTTCTAATGTAGCCTTTTGTGGCGGGGAGCACCCGACAGGCGTGTATCCCTCTCAGTCGCCAAATGGCGACTGCTCTCTCAAAGGGCGAGCCTTGCAAACCGCGTTTCTAAACTAACCTTTGGGTTGTTTAGAAAACCCGACCGTCGTGTTTGGTCGGGTTAGCGGATAGCACAGGCTCAAAATTTCCACCCAAAACGCAAAGATAAACGTTACGATTTTCAAATTTCGCCCCGACGAACATTTGAAAAAAGGTTGCCGTCGTTTTTGGCAACCTTAGTACGGTATAAGGTAGAAAACTTACACCCACGCCCTTTTTTCTTTTGGTGCCTTTTCTTTTTTCTGCGAAGAAACAAGAAAAGACACGAATAAAAGAACGTTTAAATCAGAAATAATAAAACCTCTAT
>JAZRDX010000069.1:0-9650 GCA_045660565.1 Eubacteriales bacterium | reverse complement strand
GTACTGTATTTGCTATTGCCCCGGATAAGAGATACCACGCGCTTGGTGCCGCGCTTACAACGGATAAGCCTACTCCCCACCACATCAAAATTTCTCCGAGATAGTTTGGATGGCGTGAGGATTTCCAAAGACCGCGACGAATAAATTCGCCGTCTCTGTTCTTACGGAACCCGTGCATTTGTATATCGGCAAAGCCTTGCAT
The DNA here is from genome assembly GCA_045660565.1 of Eubacteriales bacterium. GTDB lineage: Bacteria > Bacillota > Clostridia > Oscillospirales > CAG-272 > SIG673. Next base: position 9,448 of record JAZRDX010000069.1, on the reverse strand, counting down.
TATAGCCGCACCGAGCGAAACACAAAGAAAGAGAACGCTTGCCGCGTTTGCCCTAAGACCTTCGATAATGGCGTAAGCTGCAGGCAGAACACATCCGTAAACCACCAAGGTTGGAACTGTGTGAATACCTATGAAGTTAATAATGGGATAAAAGGCGCCTGTTTTATCGTGAAGCATTGTATAGCGCCAATCCTGATGGCAGAGCCCCATGAAGGTGTACGCCCAGTTTGCTGTCAAGCGAACAGCCCAAAAAAATATGACTGTAAGCAGAAGAACACCAAGCAGGGAGAGTTCCTTGCCAATGGCAAAGGCTGCGAGAATAACGGGCGGCTGTACGCTCCAATAGGGATCGTAGACCGAGGCGTTACAAAAGATCAAGCTGAAAATAAAGGTTATCACGGTTGCCACAACATCTGCAATCAAAAGTGAGAGCCAAAAGTCGAAGCTGAGCGCTCGATAGGTGAGTATACCTACGAGAGCGGCAATTACGTAAACCGTGCTGACGACGGTAAAGCTAGCTATGCGGTTTTCCTTTATTGCTTTCATTTTATGTACCTCGTTTATGTCAGTTGAAGTGTTTTACAGTTTTTATATTATATCATATTTCGACGAATTTTTCAATCCTTTTCGAAAATTTCGGCGGAGAAAAAATAAGTGGCTACGAAAGCACTTTCCTTTCACTGAATTTTATTTTGATTTACCGCTTCGGTATTCTACTGAAGCGAATTTTAAAAAAATAAAATCCCCCGCTTTTGATATGCACCCCAAAAGTTAGATGCTTTTTGAGGTGCATATCATTTTAAAAAGGGGGATTACGTATAGATTTTTTACAGCTGCTTTTTATTAAACAAAGGAAGGCTTACTGCAAAGCATATAAGACTTAATACTGAGGTGATTATAATAGCTATGGTGAAGTCATTAACCTCAGCGGTACCGTAAACCAAAGAACCTCCGCCGATTAAAAAGGTTGGCGTGTATTTACCGATTTTAGGTATTAGTCCGATGAGATACGACGCAAAAGCGGTACCGCCAGTGCCGATAAGCACACCGGTATTCGATACAGCAAGTGTCGAAAACAACGTCATAAGTGAAATTACGAATATTCCGAAAAGCCACCATAAGGCTACGGAAAAAACGAGGTTTTTCGCCGCCGCGTTATCCCAGAAATACGCATTGTATCCGTACGTTATACCGAAGCAGAGCCAATATGCGGCTGTCCAAAGAGCGGTAAGAACGCCTGACTTGGAAATAACCACCTTAAAGCGCTTAAGTCCTTTCGTTAAAGAAAGCACGAGCGTTCCCGAGCTGTATTCTTTGGTGAAAATACTGCTCTGAAGCAGAACGAAGACGATCAGTGCGATAGGCATATTCTTGAAAAACTGAACCCATGAATCAAGCGCGGTAACCGTTACGTTTGTTATCGTCATACCGCTTTCGGCAAGAGCGTCGGACATTATTTCAAGAATCCACGGTGTCAGCTTTGCGATCGCAGGGTTCATTACCCCGAATATAACGAACAGTATGCCGAGAACGGTTATTTTTCCGAGACGAAGCTGTTCAAGTATTTCCTTTTTTATAAAGGCAACAAGTGATTTCATTTTTCGTTTACCTCCATAAATAAAGCTTCAAGGTCCTTTTCCGCGCGTTCAAATTTTAAAATGGGAATACGCTTTTCCGCTACAAAGGAAAGCACCTCAAATTCACTGTAATCGCTTTCGGAAAAGGTGATTTTGGTTTCACTTTCCTGCTTAATAGCCGGAAAACGTTCGTGTAAAACACCCGCGTCTCCCTCGTTTTCCGTTTCCAGAAGGTATTTTCCTCTGACAAGGCTTGACTTGATTAAGGAGAGCTTACCTGCCGTTTTTACCACACCGTCCCTTAGCAAGGCCACGTCTGTGCAGATGCGCTCAACGTCGGAAAGTATATGCGTGGAAAACAGTACCGTTGTTTCGTTTCTTGCGGCTAAAAGAACGTCAAGTATCTCTTTTCTGCCGGCAGGATCAAGCGCTGAGGTTGGCTCATCGCAAATAAGAAGCTTAGGTCTGTTAAGCAGTGCCTGCGCTATGCCGAGACGCTGCTTCATTCCTCTTGAAAATCCCTTTATGCGGTGCTTTTCTCCGTTAAGACCTACAAGCTTAAGAAGCTCCGCGGCTCGCACCTTGTTTTCGCTTGGCTTCATACCTGTGATTTCACCGCAGTAGAGGAGATACTCCTCGGCAGTCATAAACGGGTAGAACTCCGGGACGTCGGGAAGATAACCGATAAAGCGATTAGTGGCAGTTTGACCGTAACTCACCCTTTCGCCGTTTACGTAAATCTCACCCGCGTCGGGTTTTATAAGGCCGAGAACCGTTTTCATAGTCGTTGTTTTGCCTGCGCCGTTACCGCCGATAAAACCGAAAATGCTATGCTCCGGTACCGAAAGATTTAACCCGCAAAGAACTTTTTTATCACCGAAGCTTTTGTGAAGGTTGGTAATTTTAAGCATATCCACCGTTTAGTCCTCCTTGCCGAGCAGAAAATATAAAATCGGGCCGACGAAATTCATAAATACGACGGTTATTATAATCCACGCAAGTCTGGTTCCGTGCTTATACCTATCGTGTGTGAGAATATGGTAAAGCGTATATCCAAACAGCGCAAACTCCGCGATAACGAGCGGAATCAAAAAGGGAAGAAACTCTAAAATTTCATCCATTGTTCTTGTCCTCCTTTTCTGCATACACCTCAACGCAAAGACCTTTTCTGCCGCAGCCTATGCAGGTTAAACGTCGCATTCTCGGCGTATGGTATGCGAAAAACGCTTCCTTAAGTTTCGGTTTAAATACTTTATGGCATTCGGGGCAGATGTAGGCAACGTGTTTGAAGTAATAGACCGAGACGGCTATCCCCCACGGAATAGCGATACACGCCCAGACTGCAAACAGCCACCAAAGTCCGTTTGTTATCCATAAAATGATGGATACCCACTGTAATACAGTTACCGGTATACCTGTAAGCACCGTGGTCCACCGCATTTTTGTAAGCTTATTTTTCTTTTTCATAATTTCTGCTATATCACCGATAGAGTAGACGGAAACGTTTGGAATGTCCTTAAGCTCACGTTTTATACCTTCAAGCAAATCGAGCTGTGTCTGACGCTCGGACAGTTCTCTGCGTAAAATACTCTCCTGCTCGTCAAGTAAAACCCCGATGATGCTTTCGGGATTTTTCTCCTTCAGCAGCGCAGAGATACTGTTTATAGGAAGTCCGGCTTCGCGCAGAAAACAGATAATCCGCATTAATTTTAAATCGCTTTCCGTGTAAAGTCTCCTGCCACCCTCGCTCAGCTCGCTCGGAATGAGAATACCCCGTCCGTCGTAGTACTGAACGGTACGGACCGAAACTCCGCAGAGCTTTGCAATCTCTCCCGTCGTATAAAAATTTGACATAGCGTTTCACCTCCTTTATCCCTATTATACAGCATTACGCAGCGTAACAAGCAATACCTTACGCAGGGGGATTTTAAAAAAATTCTCTACTTTTTTAAAAAAGTTATTTTTCGGTAAATATTTATAAGCGCCGTACCTGTCTTTAGATTATTATAGCGTTTTTTTATTAATAAATCAATATACACAGTTTGGTTTTCAGCATTTGCCGAAAATAAGGCTTTATCCGTCTCGCGGTGGTTTTGTTTCATATGCCTTAATTAGAGACAAAACAAAATTCCCGTCTGTTTAAAAACAAATTGGCTTGTGCCAACCAAGGCTCCCTTGTGTAAAGGGAGCTCCGCCGAGGCGGTGAGGCATTGTATTCACACAAAAACTAACTTTTACAATCCCTCCGTCGCGCTATCGCGAGCCACCTCCCTTTACACAAGGGAGGCTCTTTTTTACCGCCCGCAAGCTAATCGAATAGGCTTTGAAATGTATATGTCAAAAGTACCTTTGCTATATTTTGCGAGGCTTTATCTGTCTCACAGTTGTTTTATTTGCACGGAAAAAGACTAAAAAAATAAATTCAGCATATTTACATATTGCACCGTTTGTGATATAATACGTACAGAATGTTTTTATGGAAAGGAAGATAGGTGTGGAAAAAAGACTTAGTAAGGATACCGTTAAGCTTCTTAACGATATAGAAAACAGAATAGATCCGCTTGCCGAGCAGGACTACGAAAATCAGTGGCGGGACTTTTTGTTTGACAGATTTGACGGCGAGATTTTCGAGCCGCGCCGTAAAAAGCTTTCCGTTTCTAACGCCGATTACGTAAAGATAGATAATATTAACGATGCTATTGACGACTACGACGCGATGCTTCGGCATCAGCTTCAGGACGTGTCCGACTCGCTCTCTAAACCGAACTGCAATATCTGTGTGCGGGCAAACTACGGCACCGGAATTTTAAGCTCTGTTTTCGGTGCGGAAATCTTTTATATGCCGAGAAAAACAAATACGCTTCCCACAACGAAAGCGGTGGGCGACAGTGAATGGATACGCGCGGTTGTCGAAAAGGGAATGCCAAGCATCGAAAACGGCTTTGGCGAGAAGGTTTTCCGTTTCGGTGAGATGTGCGCCGAGGTGTTTGAAAATTACCCCAAGATAAAGAAATGCGTCAAGGTTTACCACCCCGACCTTCAAGGACCTCTCGATATCTGCGAGCTGCTTTGGAGCGGTGAGATGTTTTACGCGATGTACGATGAGCCACAGCTTGTTCACGGAATGCTGCGGCTTATAACCGACGCGTATACCGCTTTTATGGATAAGTGGTTTGAGATTTTTCCGCGTAATACCGAGATGAATCCGCACTGGAATTCACTTTACCACCGAGGAAGCATACTGCTCAGAAACGACAGTGCTATGAACCTTTCTCCCGAGCTTTACCGCGAGTATGCTATGCCGTACGACGGAGAGCTGCTTAAAAGATACGGCGGCGCGGTGCATTTCTGCGGACGCGGAGACCATTATATAGAGGATCTTTGCAGTCTCCCCGGTCTTTACGGAGTCAATATGAGTCAGCCGCATCTTAACGATATGGAGAAGATATATAAAAATACCGTTGACAAAGGCATAAAGCTGCTTGCGTTTAATAAACAGGTAGCTTTAAATGACGTTACCCGCAGCGGAGGATTTAGCCATAACCTGAGTGCAAGATAAAACCAAATAATAAAGCCCCCGTCTCAAGGGCTTGAATAGATCCGCTTTTTACGGACCTATTCAGGTTCTCGCGATAGGGGGCTTTCTGTTTTAAATTTAAAACGTAAGATACGGTATAAGCTTACTGCTTTACTATGTAGGGGGCGTAGGAGACGTCTGCATCATCGTAATCTTTTTCGTCTGATTTGTTTGCCTGTTTTTTTACTTTTAACGGTATAATCAGTGCTAAAAACGCGCATACGAGCATAAGTATCGCACCAAAGCCAACGCCTATTCTTATTCTGTAAAACATTTCATTTAAGAACATACTTGACGCGAAATTGATTGACATAACAATAATAGTGTTTATAACCACGGTAATAAATGTGAATACCTTGAATGTGTTTACCGTCGAAAGGCTGTCGATACCGAAAAAGCATCTTCTTAAAATACCGTAAAGACAGAAGGCGGAGAAAAACAGTACGAATCCGCAGGCTGCAACGATGCCGTCAAGGAGCTTGTAGGTAGAGGTTGTATCGGGGTTTACCAAAAGTGTTTTTATTATATCTTCTCCGAGATTTTCGGGGAGATTATTGTCGTATAATGCTGTATAAGCATGTGCCTCGATCACCTCTGCGGTATCCTGCCACTTATAAAGTATTACCTCGTCGTATGGCATAGGACTTATATCGGTGGCATCAAGCTGTATTGCGGTGTTTTCGTAAAGGTTTTTATCGGCTACGTTAATGCTTATGCACGGAAGCGTTACAGAAATCATAATAAGGATTATAAGCAGTCCGCACAGTGCGCCTCTCAGCTTTTCGCCGTTAAAATAGTATCTGTCCTTTTGTCTGAGTGCCGTAAGGTTTGTCGCGCAAACGAATACGGTGCCTAAAGCCGCTACTATAATGGATAAAACTGCTCCGAAGGAAAGACCGCCCGTAATTGCTACCGAATCATCAATATAGTAGACCTTAGCGCAGTAAAGAAATAGCTGTGTAAGGAAATAACAGACGGCGGGAAGCAGGCAAAAAAGCATACATATAAGTCCGTCGGCGCCGTGTTTTTCGGCACCCCCACCGCCCTTTATTAAGGCATTAAGCTCTGTCAGAAGATCCTTTGCTGAAATGATCACCAGAGAAAGCGAGAGAATGCCGTAGACAATAAACAGAACGGTTGCAATAAACGCACCCCCGCTTACGCCTATTTTATTGCTCGTTGAGTATAAAAGCAGCGAAAGCTTAAGATTTTCCTCTGTGGTGTCGCTGTTTTCGGCTTTCGAGGCTAGGTCCGACAGAAACATGTTTTCATACTCGGAGTTTTCCTCGATTAAGAGCATCGAAACTGTAGCAAGCTGAATTCCGTTTGTGCCCGAGAATTTAAGGTCGTAGGTTTTTTTGCCCGACGTTAAAGAGATTTTTGTAAAAGGGGCAAACAAGAGTAAAAGCATACAAACCGAAATTCCAAGTACAATAAGACGGTTTATAAATCTGTGTGAAAGCAGTTCCTCTGTTTTTGCTGCGAGCGTTTTTTGTGAGGGAGAGATGCTGACGTTTTGAAAAGCATCTTTTTCGGTCTTTTCCTCTATGGGCGGCTCGGTTTCCGCCTCTGCTATTCCCAAAAACTCCTTTACGGTTTTTGAAAAGCCTTGTTTTTTGCCTTTTGTCTTATTTACGGGAACCTCAGTTCCGCATATGGGACAAATAGGATTTTTATTTTCTTCCGACATGGTTGTTTCCTTTCTGAGCTCGGGCGTTCTCCTACGGCGCATCTGCGCCGCAGGAGCGCCTTTTTATTGTACCGTTAATGTTCCGAGATTCCACGTTATATCGAAATTATCTTTTATGTTATTTCCGTATTTATCAAGGATTTTCATTTCTTCTATCAGAACTCGGTTTTCGTCAGATCCCTTATTAAGTACGGAGCCGATTACTTCTAACTGTATCGTTATTTCGTACTCGTCAATATCAATTCCCTTTGAAACGTGCCACTCCGGACGGGTTAAGGGGGTGCCGTCATATAATTTTGTTGCACTTTCCGTTGTAATTTCTATCTGACGCTTTGTAACGGTCAGTACGTTGTAGGGCGCATCTGAGCTGTAGTTTTTGACGGTAACCTCGAAATTTTCCGAAACATCTGCGTCGCTTCCGTCTTTACATATCTTGAAGCTGAAATATTTAGTGATGTTTTTATTTATTTCTGTTGAAGTTATCTGTCCGTGGTCAACTATAGAAAGAGCATCCTTGATTTCTGTAATTGTAAACGTAAAGCCGAGGGGCATACGTGTTACCAGATGGTCGTTGACGCCAAGAGAATGAGTTTTTGTGTCGTATTCCCAGCTCTTCTGGTACAGATATACGGTTGCCTTATAGGGGATAACGGTTAACGTTCCAAACGTATATGCCTCGGTCTCGTAGAACTGCGTAACCTCGGTGCCGTTTTCGTCATAAACCTTTACCGTTGCTATATCAAACGTGTTGGGGGAGTTGCCGACGTTTGTGATTTCCCCGGAGAATTCAGCAAAAAGCCAATGTCCGTCAAGGAGGGTGTCAGTGCTGTTTTTTGAAACCGAAAGCTCGTGCTTGGTCAGGGGATTTCCGTCATACTCTTTTTTTGCATCTGCCGATTGGATCGAAATTTTACGCTTTGTTATTTCCAGCTTACCCTTGACTGTGATTTGAATATCATAGTTGTAGGTTATGTCCTCGCCGTTTTCGTTGAGTACAATTAACTCGAAAACGTTGTCCTTTATGCCGATAAGCTTAACAAACGTTTCGGTTCCCGGTACTACGGAAACGTTATCGTCGACAAAGCTTGTTCCGTCAAGTGTAACGTATTCGGTATTTGTGTGCTCTTCTCCGTCGTAAACCCAGCTTTGGCTACCTGTTTCGAGCTTAACCACTCTCTCGGAAACTTTAACCTCGCCGTAGTGGACTTTGCCGTCTATAAGCGTATAGTTTTTCATTACGTCCTCGCCGTTTTCATCAACGATGGTGAAGACGACCTTATTAACACCGTGTGTAACGTATTTTATAACAGTGCATTCGTCGTAGCTGTACTTAAAGCTATGCTCGACTGCCTTTTCGCTGTTGAAGCAAAGCTCCATTCCGCCGAGACCGTTTACAGTATTAAGGTGTACCGTATGGTCGGAATGGTCCTCGCCGTCGTATATACCGGTATACCCGTTGGTGTATGCGTATATCGGACGCGGTGAAACTGTAACCTTGCCGTAGCGAACTATGCCGTCTATAAGCGTATAGTTTTCCGTAACATCTATGTTATTCTCGTCAAAGATAGCGAAGATAACCACGTTAAAGCCGTCCATAACATCCTTTATTACGGTGTATTCGCTTATGCCGAAGAGATGATATACATTCTCGCTCGCGTTGTTGCAAAGCCCCATACCGCCACGTCCGTTTGAGGTATTCAGCTGTATGGTAAAATCGGAATGGTCTACGCCGTCGTATATACCGATATACCCGTTGGTATACGCGTATATTGGGCGCGGAGAAACTGTAACCTTACCGTAGTGAACCTCGCCGTCAACAAGCTTGTAGTTTTTCGTTACGTCGGTGCCGTTTTCATTAACGATGGTGAAGATAACCTTGTTAACTCCATCCATAACGTTCTTGATAACGGTGCTTTCGTTACGGTTGTATCGGAAACGGTGATGTACGCCCTTTTCAGTGTTAAGGCAAAGCGTCATACCTCTTACGGTATCAAGATGTACGGTGTGGTCGGAATGATCGACTCCGTCGTATATACCGTTATATCCGTTGGTGTACGCATATATCGGGCGCGGAGATATTTTAACGGTTCCGCATTCAACGGTTATTACGTAGTTCTTTTTGCTGATCTCCTCAGAGCCGCACATGATCTTGAAGGCAATCTCGTTTTTCGCGGAGATAACTTCGCCGAGATCGTTAAACATAACGTCCTTGAAGACAGGAGCTATGCCGTCGCATACAAGCGTATGACCGGGTGCAAGACCGTTATTTCCGTTCTTCGGATCTGTAGCGTCGAATAACGTATCGTCGGTAAACTCTAAACCGTCGTAAATTTTATCGCAGCCGTTGGTGCTTACCGTGATAGGACGCGGAGAGATTTTGACCGTTCCGTAATCATAGGTAATTACATAGTTATTTTTGTTTATTTCCTCAGAGCCGCACATGATCTTGAAGGCAACCTCGTTTTTCGCGGAGATGACTTCGCCGAGACCATTAAACATAACGTCCTTGAAAATAGGAGCTAAGCCGTCTCTTACAAGTGTATGACCGGGTGCAAGACCGTTATTTTCGTCCTTCGGATCTGTGGAATCGAGGATAGTGCCGTC
>JAZRDX010000068.1:0-15253 GCA_045660565.1 Eubacteriales bacterium | reverse complement strand
TCCCACCAAGGCAGAAACAAAGCTCGGCTGGAAGCGTAACATAGATTTTAAAGAGCTTGTTACCCGTATGGTAGACAACGATATGAAGATAGCCGAAAAGGAAATCAAGATAGCGGCGCCTTAATTAAACGTAAAATAAGTAAAAACGGGTTGTTTTGTTAGTATGACTTCTAATAAAGCAACCCGAATTTATTACCAACCGCCGGGCAGGCACCGGGTAGCACCCGGCATGTAACTGAAGTTTTTGATAAAACTTTTTTCAAAAAGTTTTCGCAGTGTGGGTGCGTAACCCACGGACGCGCTCTTTCTTTTTTGCTAAGACTTTTTTCTTTGGAGCTACTTCCTTCAAAGAAAAAAGCGAACACGATAACTTTAAATCTTATTTCCGTAATTAAAATTATTTTCACCCTTTAAAATTAATAAAACAGATTGTACGAAAGGAAACAATTATGTCAAAAAAAGCCCTTATAATCGGAGCCGCGGGTTTCGTCGGCGGCTATCTTTCGGAAGAGCTTTTAAGAAATGGGTACGAGGTTTACCTGACAAAGCTGGAGTTTGAAAAGATAGAAAAAAGCGCCGCTACCGTGTACAATATGGACGTAACCTCGGTTACCGAAACGGAAGCGGTTATAGCAGATATAAAGCCGGACGTGGTTTTCCACCTTGCGGCGCAAAGCTCGGTAAAGCTTTCGTGGGAAAAGCCGCACCTTACACTTAACGTAAATATTATAGGTGCGCTTAACGTTCTCGAAGCGTGCAGACGTCTTACCGAAATCGGTAAAAGGACGAAGGTTCTGCTTATCGGCTCGGCGGAGGAGTACGGAAAGGTTACCCCCGAGCAGTGTCCGATAAAAGAGGAGCTTCAGTGCGCCCCGAAAAATCTTTATGCTCTTTCAAAGCTCACCCAGAACGGACTTGGAAGGATATATTCGGAAAGCTTCGGTATGGATATTATAACGGTAAGAGCGTTCAACCACACAGGTCCGAAGCAGGCTCCCGCGTTCGTACTTGCGGATTTCTGTAAGCAGGTAGCGGAGATAGAAGCCGGCGAGAGGGATGCCGTTATTTCGGTCGGAAACCTTGAAGCTATGAGAGATTTCACCGACGTCAGAGACATAGTTAAAGCATACCTGCTCCTTGCGGAAAAGGGAAAATCGGGGCAGACGTATAATGTCGGCAGAGGCGAAGCGGTCAAGATTTCAGCACTTCTCGATATGCTTCTTAAGCAGGCGAAATGCCAGATAGAGGTAAGAAGAGATGAAAACAGAATGAGACCGTCAGACGTGCCGCTTCACGTTGCGGACACCTCTAAAATAAGAAACGACACAGGCTGGCAGCCTACGATAAGTCTTGAAGAAACGGTAAAGGATACCCTTGACTACTGGCGCCGGGTAGCCCCCACGGGCATATAGCCGTGATGCCGGGCAACCACCCGGAGGCGTATGGCGACGGGGAGTGAGAGTGTTCACACAGAGCGTCGCTAAGGCTATACTTTTCGAAAATTATTTGTAGGGGAGGATAGCATCCTCCCGTCTAGGTAGCCCCCACGGGCATATAGCCGTGATGCCGGGCAACCGCCCGAACGGTTATAGCCGGGATGTGAAGAAAAGCGAAAAATCGAACAAAGAGATTTCGCAAAATATTTGGAGAGTAAACTTCATAAACAGGAGAATAAAATTGAAAAAAAGGTTTGTTAAAATTTTAAGCCTCGCATTGGGAGTTGTAATGCTTTGTACCTATATGCTCGGCTGTTCAAACGGCGGTAGCGGCGACGGCGGTGAAAAAGTTACGCAGAGCGACCTTATGCAGGGCATAGTTTCAGGTATGGTCGCAGAGCGAAACCCCGATGAAAAATATTACGAAGCGCTAAGAATGGTTATATCCGCTATAGCGGTAAAAAATCTTTCCGCTAAGGAGAATTCCGCGGTTTCTCCGCTTACGTCGGTGTTTAATATATCTCTTATTGCAAACGCGCTCTCGGATAAAACGCAAAGCGAGCTTCTGCACGCGCTAAGTGATTTTAAAATGACCGCTCTTAACGAATATAACGCTACCTATGCTCATAAACTTAAGAACGAGGCGGGCGCTACGGTTTATTCCTCATTCAGAATCAGCTCGGATAAAAAGAGTCTTGCTCCGGAGAAGTCGTTTTTGCAGCTTAGCGCGGATTATTACGGAGCTGACGGCTATCTTCTTGATTTTGCGGGAAGCGACGTTAATGCCCTTCTTTCCGAGTGGGTTACCGCAAAAATCGGTATTCAGGGCTTGACGGTTGATGCTAAATGCGCGGCAGACGCCGTTTCACTTCTTGCCGGTACCCTTTCTTTTACGGATAGCTTTGAGATAGGCTTTAGCGGAAAGGAAACGGGTTCGTTTAGCACCGCTGACGGCGAAAAAGAGATAAGCTATCTCATTTCGGAAGAAACGCTTTATGCCGAAACGGCAAAGTCAAAGGGCTTTGCTAAGACAATGAAAAACGGTTATACGTTTGTCGCTTTAGCACCGCAGGGGACGGCTACACTTGAACAGCTTGTGCAGTCGCTTGATGCCGCGGCATTAAAGACCTGCTACGACGGAATTTCCGAAAAAGCCGAGTTTAAGGTAAAAATTCCCGAGTTTTCTTTCGGGTACAGCACCTCGGTTACCGCTGCTATTAAGTCATTAGGAATAAAGGCAGTTTTTGAAAAAAGCAATACGTTGGAAAACGAAAAAGCACAGCTTACCGTGGATAATATCGTTAATATCACCGCTGTGGGGTTAAATGAAAACGGCTTCACCACCTCGGCAACGGCGCCTGCCGCGGTTCAGCAGCAGGTAGCATCATCCGAGGAGTTGCCTCTTACCGTGTTTGATAAGCCCTTTGTGTTTATCGTATTTGATACGGCGGGTATTCCGCTTACGCTCGGAACGGTAGTTAATCCTTAACCGGAGAGCCTCCGGTGGCGAATGGCGACGGCAGGTAAGCACCTGCGGGCATATGGCGACGGTGTTGTTTGAGTATACACATCTATCGTCGCTAAGCCAAGGCTTTGAGGAAACACAAATGATTATTTGTAGAGACCGCACGAATTTTTATTCGTTATCCCCACGGTCCAACCGTGTAGCAAATTTAAAATACTTGTAGGGGAGGATATTATCCTCCCGGCAGGTAAGCATCCGCACGCATATAGCCGTGATGTAAAATTTGCGGAAAACAGAAAAGAGAATTATGAGGAAAGGAAATTTACCGTATGAAGGTACTACTTATAAACGGCGGACCGCACAAAAACGGTGCGACAAACAGAGCGCTTACCGAAATAGCTGTTACACTTAAGGCAGAAGGAATAGAGAGCGAGATCTTATGGCTCGGTAACGATCCGATTGCGTCCTGTATCGGCTGCGGAGCTTGCAGAAAGACGGGAAAATGCTTCAGGGGCGACGTCGTAAATAAGTTTTCCGAAATGGCAGACGAGTTTGACGGCTTTGTTTTCGGTTCTCCTGTTCACTATGCGGCGGCATCGGGCGCGCTTTCAAGCTTTATGGACAGAGCGTTCTTTTCGTGTAGCGGAAAGCTTTATATGAAGCCCGCGGCGGCTGTTGTAAGCTGTCGCCGAGGCGGAGCGTCCGCGGCGTTTGACGAAATTAATAAGTACTTTACCATAGCCTGTATGCCCGTTGTTTCCTCGCAGTATTGGAACCAGATACACGGAGGAAATGCAGAGGAAGCGGAAAAGGACGGCGAGGGACTTCAGACAATGAGAACGCTTGCGCGCAATATGGCGTATATGCTTAAATGCTTTGAGGCGGGCAAGGCGGCAGGGATAAATCCGCCCGAAAAGGAAGCACCCGTGAGAACTAATTTTATAAGATAATAGAAAAACGGAAGAGCGGATAGTCGCTCTTCCGTTTTTCGTTATTGGTTAATACAAATAATTGCCGGATTTTCGCAAAACCTTAACTTAGACGATAGATGTGTATACTCAAACAACGCCGTCGCCATATGCCAGCGGAGGCTCTCCGCCGCCTATAAGCTTAACCGGGGTTACGAAATGTCCCGTTTTCGGCAGAAATTTGTCGATAATATCCGCTGTCTTAATCTTAAGGCTTGACGTGTTTACGCAGGGGTGGCAGCCGATAAACTCTTCTTTTAAAATGTCCTCGTCGATAAGAAGGGTTACCTTGTGCTCGCTGTCGTTTATCAGTCCGAGAACTGTTGCCGAGCCGGGGGTTACGCCGAGGTATTTCTCCATATCCTCGGGTGATGCAAATGAGAGCCTTGCAACACCCAGCTGGCCCGAAAGCTCCTTAGTCTTAAACGGCTTATCACCGGGCATAAGCAGCAGATAAAACTCGCTTTTCTGACGGTTACATAAAAAGAGATTTTTGCATATCTCGGTGCCGAGGGCGGCGTCAATATCGAGACACGCCTCCATTGTATCCGCCTTTTCGTGGTCAACTCCGCAGTATTCCACCGCGAGAGCGTCAAGAAAATCGTAAACCTTTATTTCCTTTTCCGTGCGTCCCTTTAAATCGGACGGACGGCCTTTTCTTATTTCTGTTATATTGTTCATAATGCCCCCCGACTGTCTTTTGTGGTTACTACGTCGGCACCGGTGTCAAGAATGTTTTTAATAACCGTAAAGCCGAGAGGGGTGCCCGCCGGAACGACGGTTTTGTTTATCTCGTCCATACATTTAAACAGCATTTCCTTCGGTACGGGTGCGTTTGTTTTAACCGGAACAACCCCGCCGCCCTCAACGGGAGCGGTTGTTGTCAAGGTTCGCATCGGGTGGGTACACTCACTTATTGCGTACTCCTCACCCCTTTTACAGGTGTTACCGATAACCTTGATCTCCTTGCCGTCTACCGTCTCAACGGTCAACGGGCAACCCTTAGGGCATACTATACATGTAAGTTCTCTTTTCATTTTTCTCACCCACCTACTCTATGCAAAGCGTAATCTCGCCCGTGGTAAGATTTTCAAGCATAGCCTTTGTTATCTTAACCGTTTCCATCTCACCCGGAGCAAGCTTTTGCTTCTTTCTTCTTAAGATTTCCGTCTCTCCGTCCTTTATAACCAGATAGACGTCTCTGAAAACGTCGGAAACCCTGAAATAGACGGTAACGTCCTCTCCCCACGTTATCACCTGAGGAACGGTGTATCTTACCTTTCCGTCGGTTTTAAGTACAACGGGAGCGCTCTTTTCCGTCTTTCCGAAAACGTAGTTAGCCGCCGCTACACCGGCGATAGCCGCCTCCTCGGAGACGTAGTCAACCAGGTCGTGGACGTGCAGAACGTTTCCGCAGGAGAATATTCCGTCTATCTCGGTCTGTCTGTTTTGATCGACAACGGCTCCGCCCGTTATTCTGTCAAGAGTAAGTCCCGCTTTTTTGCTAAGCTCGTTTTCCGGAATAAGACCGACCGAAAGGAGAAGCGTATCACATTCAATATACTGTCTCGTTTCGGGAATAGGTTTACGCTTTTCGTCAACACGTGCGATTGTAACGCCGGTAACGCGCTCCTTTCCGTGTATCTCTACTACGGTATGGCTGAGCATAAGAGGGATATTAAAATCGTTAAGACACTGCTGAATGTTACGTGCAAGACCGCCCGAGTACGGCATAAGCTCGCATACCGCCTTGACCTCTGCGCCCTCAAGCGTCATTCTTCTTGCCATAATAAGACCTATATCACCCGAACCGAGTATTACAACCTTTTTTCCGGGCATATATCCGCTTATATTTACGAATTTCTGAGCCGTACCTGCGGTGAAAATACCTGCGGGGCGCGTTCCCGCTATGTTAAGTGCGCCCTTCGGACGCTCACGGCAACCCATAGCAAGAATAATCGACTTTGCCTCTACGGAAAACACTCCGCGCTCGGAGCTTATTGCGGTAACAACCTTGTCCTTTGTAACGTCCAAAACGGTGGTGTTAAGGCATACGGGTATGTTTCTTGCCTTAACCTCTTTTTCGTAACGGTAAGCGTATTCGGGGCCTGTAAGCTCCTCGGAAAAGCGGTGAAGTCCAAATCCGTTGTGTATGCACTGGCGCAAAATACCGCCGAGACTTTCGTCTCTTTCAAGTATCAGTATGTCGCGAAGTCCCGCGTCGTATGCCGCTACCGCGGCGCTCATTCCGGCGGGACCGCCGCCGATTATTACAAGCTCTGCCTTCTGCATACGGCTCACCTTCCCTTCGTCTTTCCGTAATTTAATACCGAGCCGCCGCCCGATTTGGTTACGCTTTCAAAAGAAACGCCAAGCTCTCTTGAAAGGATTTCCACAACCGTCGGGGTGCAGAAGCCGCCCTGACATCTGCCCATTCCGCTTCTCGTTCTTCTCTTTACGGAGTCAAAATCCCTTGCGGGGGGATTTGTACGGATAGCCTCTATAATCTCGCCTTCGGTTACCGTTTCGCATCGGCAAACGATACGTCCGTAGGCGGGGTTTTCCTTTATAGCCTTGTTTTTGGTTTCGGTATCGGCTTCTCTGAACCAATGAGCGGAACGTCTCGTTTTTACGTAGCTCTGTTTTTCGGTAAGAGAAACTCCCATTTCGGTTTTAAGCATGTTTTCCACGTATTCCGCAATAGCGGGTGCGGAGGAAAGACCGGGGCTTTCGATACCTCCGAGGGTTATGGCATTATCCTTATGCTTTATTATGAAATCACCCGTGTTACCCGTTGCGCGAAGTCCCGAAAACGAGGTTATTACCTTGTTAAACGGAACAGCGGCGGCATTATCGCCCGTTTTTTCAAATATCGCGGCAAAGCCCTCTGCTGTGGTCGAGGTGTCGCTTTTATCGGTTATATCGACCGCTGTGGGGCCGAGAAGCAGGTTTCCGTCAACCGTGGGGGAGACGAGAACACCCTTACCCATTTTAGTCGGGGTGTGGAATATAGTTCTTTCGGTAAAGGAGCCGCACTCGTTGTCAAGCAGCATATATTCGCCCTTACGCGGTGTGATTTTAAAGCTATCCTCACCGTAGAGTGCCGCTATCTCGTCGGAGTAAACGCCCGCGCTGTTTATTATTATCCTGCTTTCGACCGTCTCGCCGCCTTCGGAAACAATTTTGTAGCCGACGTCCGTTTTCTGAATATCGGTAACCTTGAAGTTCAGCTTAAGAGACGCGCCGTTATCCATCGCGTTACCTACCGCCGCGACGGTAAGGTCGTACGGGCAGACGATAGCGCCCGTTTCCGCGTAAAGCGCGCAGGAAAGGTCCTTGTTCAGGTTAGGCTCGAGCGCAAAAAGCTCGTCCTTTTCTACTATTCGAAGTCCCTTAACGCCGTTTGCGAGACCTCTTTTGTAGATTTTTTCAATTTCCTCTCTTTCGCTTTCAAACGCGACGACAAGAGAGCCGTTGTTTTTATATTTAACCCCCAACTCCTCGGTTACGGTAGGCATAAGGACAGAGCCTCTTACGTTAAGGAGAGCCTTTAAGCTGCCCTCCTTTGCGTCAAAGCCTGCGTGAACTATCGCGCTGTTGGCTTTGGTCGCACCCATCGCGACGTCGTTTTCCTTATCAAGAATACAGAGCGAGAGGTCGTATTTCGAAAGCGCTCTTGCGATAAGACCGCCGACGACTCCCGCGCCGATTATAGTGATGTCAAACACGGTGTTCTCCTTATAAAAGTTTTTAGTGAAGTTTTATGAAAGTTAATGGTTTGTTTCTGATTTCGCCATATGCCAGCGGGGGCTCCCCGCATTGTTTGTGATTTTAAGGGTGTTGGTTTATTTCCACCCTATATTTTGTTATATAATTTTATCAAATAAAAACAAAAAAGTCAATATAATAAAAAGGACTTGATGAATTGAGCATTAATTGATTATTTTAACGGTATAAATGATTAAAAACTTAAACGTACGCTCATTTTTTCTGCACGATTAGGAGACTCACACGACACGTTCCTCTCCGCCATTCACGAGGAAAGGGCATATAAAAACCTCCGCAATACCGGTAGGGGAAAGCCGAGCTTGACCGATTGCGGCGTAACGCCCGTCCTTTAAAAACCGCACTTTTTCAAACCGTAAATTAACACGCAAAATTATCGATAGGGCGGAAACTATGCCTCCGCCCTACTGAAAGTTATTATTGAATTTTAGCCGAGTCTCTTAAGAAGCTCTGCGCGGCGTGCCTCGTGCTCTGCACCGGGCTTACCGAGAAGCGCGTACATGTTCTTTTTGTAGCTCTCAACACCGGGCTGGTTGAACGGGTTAACTCCGAGGGTGTAGCCGGAAATGGCACAAGCCATCTCAAAGAAGTATACCATATAACCGAAGTTATATTCGTCCTTCTTGTCAACCTCTATAACGATATTCGGAACTCCGCCGTCGCAGTGTGCGAGAACAGTTGCCTGATATGCCTTGGTGTTTACGTCGTTGAACTTGCTGCCTGCGAGGAAGTTAAGTCCGTCGAGGTTGGTTTCGTCGTTCGGAACGATAGCCTTTGCGCCCGTTTCCTTAACGTCAACAACCGTCTCAAATACGTTTCTTACGCCTTCCTGTATCATCTGTCCCATAGAGTGAAGGTCGGTGGAGAAGATAACCGATGCCGGGAAAATTCCCTTGCCGTCCTTGCCCTCGCTCTCGCCGTAAAGCTGCTTCCACCATTCGGCGGTCATTGTAAAGAAGCTGTGGTAGCAAGCGAGTATCTCTATTGCCTTGCCCTTGCGGAGAAGAACGTTACGGATAGCCGCGTATTTCGCGCAGTCGGTGTCGCTCTTTCCGTTGTACGCGGTACGCGCATCAGCCGCGCCCTGCATAAGCTTTTTAATATCGCAGCCTGCAACTGCTATCGGGAGAAGTCCGACAGCGGTTAAAACGGAGAAACGTCCTCCGACGTCGTCCGGAACGACGAAGGTCTCATAGCCCTTTTCGTTAGAGAGGGTTTTAAGACTTCCCTTAGCCTTATCGGTGGTAGCGAAGATACGCTCCTTTGCGCCCTCCTCACCGTACTTCTTTTCAAGAAGGTCGCGGAAAACGCGGAAGGCTATTGCGGGCTCGGTTGTGGTACCGGACTTAGATATAACGTTAACGCATACGTCCTTTCCCTCGCAGATGGAGAGAAGCTCGTCAAGAGCGTTTCCGCTTATGGTGTTACCCGCAAAATAGATGTCGGGGGTGTCCTTTTTGAGGCTGTTGTAGAGAGGGCTCTTGATAAATTCAATAGCCGCGCGTGCTCCGAGGTAGGAGCCGCCTATACCGATAACGATAAATACGTCGCAGCTCTTTTTGATTTTCTCCGCTGCTTTTTCTATTCTGTCAAACTCTTCTTTATCGTAATCAACGGGAAGATCGATCCAGCCGAGGAAGTCGCTACCCTCGCCGTTTCTCGCGTTGACGACTCCGACCGCCTTGTCTATTTCGGGCTGAATAGCGGTAAGGTCGCTATCGCTTACAAAGCCTTCAAGATGCTTACAGTTAAGTTTTAATGCCATAATTTTCTCCGTTCTGCCTCAAAAGGAGGCTATATATTTTTATTTTTAATAATAATTCTTTGGTTATAGAGGTTTTGTTATTTTTGATTTAAACATTTCTTTTATTCGTTCCTTTTCTTGGTTTCTGTCGTCAGAAAAAAGAAAAGGAACCAAAAGAAAAAAGACCGTGGGTGGAAATTTCTACTTTGTAGCGTACTAAGGTTGCCAAAAAGCACGGCAACCTTTTTTCAAAATTCGTCGGGGCGAATTTGTGAAAACCGTAGGCTTTGTTTTGGTGCGGTTGGTGGAAATTTTAGCCTTAGCTATCCGCTAAATCAGCCAAAGGGTGATTTAGAACCGCGGGAGGAATTTAAGGCTCCCACTCCGGGGGAGCTGTCGCCAAAAGGAGACTGAGAGGGATAGCGGGTGCTACCCGTCTAGTTTATATAACATAAAGTAATTTTACTACAAATTATTAACAAAAGCAACATCTTTTTATAAATAAATTCGGCATTTTCAAAAAAGATGGAATAAAGAAGCTTTTCCTACATTTTACCCCTCTATGTATCTCTTGTGATAAAATAGATACTGCTGGGCAAGGCCTGCGTAGGGGCCGAAATCCGACGGGGCAATATTTCCGCCGTAGTACTCCTGCATAACCCGCTTTACCCATACGTCGATGGGGAACGCGTCGGTTTTACCGAACCCGAAAAGCAGTGTGCAGGCGGCAACCTTAGGCCCGACGCCCTTGATTTTACAAAGCTCCGCTTCCGCCTCGGCAGGGGTGAGGCTGTATATCTTATTTAAGTCAACCTCGCCGCTTTCGACCTTACACGCCGCGTCGTAGAGGTATGCGGCGCGAAATCCCGTTTTAAGCTCGAAAAGACCGTCCTTTCCTAAAGCTATAAGCGTTTTCGGAGAGGGGAAATCTATTTCGTTTCCTCCGCTTATCTCCGCGCCCTTTTTGCAAAGCGCGTCTATTATCTTTTTTATTCTCGGAATATTGTTGTTTTGCGAAATGATAAACGAGCAGAGCGTTTCCCACGGCTCCTGCTTTAAAATCCGTATACCCTTACCCGTTTCCATCGCCGCGAAAAGAGAAGCGTCGTTCTTTCTTAGCGCCATCATTTCGTTTCTTACCGCAGAGTAATCCTCGTCGAGCGAAAGGTAGCTTTTCCACAGCCCCTGAAATTCCTCCTCGGTGCAGGGGGTTATAAAAATCTCGTTTTCCGAAAGCTGGGTAAAGGTTACCTTTTTGCCGAATGCGTAACCGTACGCTTCGTTTTCGCTTACGGTAAAGCGGAAGCACTGACCGCAGTCAAAGGTCTGGCTTACCGCAAAAAGCTCTATTTCCGATACCCGTACACCGCCGTTTTCGCTTATAACCCTCATTTCTCGTCTCCTGAAATGACCTTGGTGCTCTTTTTCTTCGGCTTTTCAAACTTAAGCCGTCTGTCTCCCGAAATAAAACGGATAGCTCTTTCAACGGCGTCCTTTGAGTTGCCCCACGGCTCGTTTTCGTAGCGGTAATCAAACTTTTTGCAGAAATGGCTGACGTCGCCCGAAAGCTCGTCGAAATATTTGTTTGTAACAGCCGCTACCGCCGTCTGGAATTCGGGAACCTTCTTTTTATTCAGGTGCGCCTTTCCCGCGTTCAAGAACTCGCTTAGATGCGTAAGGCAGAAGTAAGGCTCCTTTGACAGCTTTGCGCGGAACTCCGATTCCGTTTCATAAAGGTAAACGGAGTTTTCCATCATTTTAGAAAAGGAATGACGGATTCTGTCGCATACGTAGCAGGTGGAGCCGAGCTTTTCAAGGTTACCCGCGACAGCCGCGGTTTTAGAACCCATAAAGCCGCCGGTTTCCGTCTTTTTTCTCGTCTCCGCCAGATGGCTTTCAAGAATAAGAGCGAGACCGAGGCGGTTGTTTTTTTCGAACATTATATCAAAGTGGCGTCCGCAGAAGCCGAGCTCGTTTGTTTTTATCCGAATTTCCGGCTCCATCATAGCCGCGCCGAGCATTATGTCAATTTCGTCGTTTTCAAGCTTTCTGTAAAGATAGCAGAAGGGACACCCCTCCGACGGGTTTTCGGCGCAGTAGTCGAACGCCTCGTTTACGGGTATGGTATATATTTTTTCAAGCATGTTTTTTCTCCGATTTAAATTATAATCCTGTTTTACTGACGTGTTTTTTGTGGCGTGATTTTTCAGGACACCTCATCCGTCTTTTGCTATGCAAAATCCACCTTCCCCCGCTGGGGAAGGCTTTTGATTACAAACGTGATAAGCCGTTCGCGGTCAGAACAAAGTCTTTTTGAATACTCCGTCAACGAATTTTACTTTTGCCGTTTTGCCGTCAGCATAGGTCATTTTACCTTTGCCCTTCAGCGTGCCGTTTTCAAATTCACCCTCGAGAACGTCTCCGTTTTTGAAGGTTCTTTTACCTTTTCCGTTCCAGTCGCCTCTTTCCCACTGTCCTTCGTAAATTTCTCCGCTTCTGTATCCGCTTCGGTAGACCATCTTGCCTATGCCGTTACGGTCTCCGTACATCCAGTCTCCTTCGTATACGGTGCCGCCGCTGTAAGACATTTTTCCTTTTCCCCAGTAGAGATCTTTTTTGAAATCGCCCTCGTAGGTTCCTATACCGGCAGCTTTATCGGTAAACGTTCCTTTTCCTTCGCGCTTATCGGCAACCCACTCGCCGTCATATACGTCTCCGTTTGCATAGATCATCTTGCCCTTGCCTTCGCGCTTGTCTGCGCTGAACTCACCCTCGTAAACGTCTCCGTTTACATAAGTCATTTTTCCTTTACCGCTGCGATATCCGAATGAAAAGTTACCCTCGTAGACGTCGCCCTCGTAGTAATGCATTATGCCCTTGCCGCTTCGTTTGTCTTTTTCAAATCCGCCCTCGTATAAGATGCTTACGCCGTCCTTTTTGGTGTATTTTCCGTTTCCGTGCATCATTCCGTCAAGAATGTCGCCCTCGTAGATTTCTCCGCTTGTAAAGGTTATTTTACCTTTGCCTTTGTGGGCAAATACATTTTTAACGAAATCGCCCTCGTAAATCTTTCCATCCTTATACGTGAGCTTTCCTTTTCCGTGTCTTTCTCCGCTCTTCCACTGTCCTTCGTAAACATCTCCGTTTGTAAAGACATATTTTCCGTTGCCTTCCTTTATATCATTAACCCAGTCTCCGTCGTATGACGAGCCGTCCTTGTAGGTTATTTTACCCTTGCCGTTATATTTGTCGTCCTTAAATTCGCCCTCGTAGTAAGTGTTGCTTGAACCGAAAACGAGCTTGCCTATGCCGTTTCTTTTGCCATTCTTCCACTCGCCGTCATAGGTATCTCCGTTTAAATACGTCATTTTGCCTTTGCCCGAGAAAACTCCGTCGGCAAAATCACCCACATACAGATCGGTTGATATATAGAGGAATCTTCCTTTTCCGTTTAATTTTCCGTCTCTCCACGTACCGTCGCAGATGTCTCCGTTTGCATAAGTAATCGCACCCGCGCCTTCTTTTATGCCGTTTACAAACTCACCCTCGTAGGTGTTTCCGCTTTTTTCGACGTACTTTCCCTTTCCGTGCATTTTGCCGTCGACGTAATCACCCTCGTAAACGTCTCCGTTGTCAAAGGTCATCTTACCCTTGCCGTCGGGAAGTCCGTTTTTGGCGTATCCCTTGTAAAAGCCGCCATCCAGCTTCTTTTCAAGGTATTCGCCTAAGAATTTTCCGTTTTCGAAAAGTCCTTCCTGAACGTTTCCGCTTGCGTCGGTGTATTTACCAATACCGCTGCACTTACCGTCGGTAAATTCGCCCTCGTAGATTTCGCCGTTCGGCAAGGTCATTTTACCCTTGCCGCTAAGCTTTCCCTTTACGAAATCCCCTTCGAAAACAGTTCCGGTTTTTTGGGTGAATTTAGCCTTACCGGTGCGCTGCTCGCGCTCCCACTCGCCCTCGTAGACGTCTCCGTTAGGGTAGGTCATTTTTCCGACCGTTTTAGCGCTTCCTCCGTTTCCGCTGCGCAAAAGACCGGTAAAGTCGCTTGCGATAAGCTCGCCCTCGTAGACGTTTCCGTTTTTATACGTGATCTTTCCGTGGGTTACACCGTTACCGTTCCAGATTCCTTCGTAAACGTCGCCGTTTTCAAATATAACCTTACACTCGCCGCCGGCTTTATCGTCTGCCCAGCTGCCCTCGTAAATGTAATTATGCCCTTTAGCCTTGCTTTTATAGGTTATTTTGCCCTTTCCTTCGCGCTTTCCGTTAACCCACTCGCCGTCGTAAACGTCTTTGTTCTTGTATTCCATTATGCCTGTGCCGTCGGGTATGCCGTCGCGCACGTAACCCTTGTAAAAGCCGCCGCCGAGCTGTTTTTCAACGTACCCGTCGGTGATAATGGCTTCAACGGTAACCTTTGCGCCGTAAAATTCAAGCAGATTTTTAAGAGATTCGGCTTTTTCCTTCGTTGTTTCCTCTTTAAGTAACGAGGGGAGCTTTTCGGTGAGATTTTTCGCTTCTACAAGTCCTACGCCGAGCTCCTCGCGGAGAACCTTTATAACGACTAATTTGTTGTCGCCGGGTTTTGTTAAATATACGTTGTACTTGGTTTCCGCGCTACCCGTAGATGCCGAAATGTTTTCCGGCGCTACTGACGCCCCCGAGGGCGCGGCTGTGCTTACACTGCCTGACGGTGCGGAAACAGTTTCTTTGACGGGTGCGGTTACAGATGAAGCGGCGTTCTGTTTTTTTGTTTCCTCGAGCTTTCTTTCAAGCTCACGTATGCGCTCGTCCTCTTTTGCCTTGCGCTCCGCTTCCTCGGCTGTTTTGCGGGCTTCCTCCTCGCGCTTTTTCTGCTCCTCGGCAGCCCACTTCTGGCGCTCCTGCTCAAGCATCTTGGCAAAACGCTCCGCCTGCTCGTCAGCCTCGCGGCGGCGTCTTTCCTCAAGCGCCTCAAGCTCACGGCGGCGCTTTTCCTCTTCTTCCTTTTTCTTATCGCGGAAGGTGTCCTTTATGACTGTATAAAGCTGTTCAACCCAGCCCATACTGTCGTGGTTTAAAACCTGTTCTTTACGAAGCTCGCGAGGGAGGTCCTCGGGCTTAAAGCCGCTCTGTATGACCTTGAAGCGCTTACCGTCGGCAGGGCTTTCCTTTGCAAAACGGATAAATCTTGACCATTCGTTTTTAACCCACACGCTGTTTACGTTGTCCGCGCTGCTGGTAAGGATAAGCATAAGCTTTGCGGATTTCAGCGCAGGGAAAATATGCGCTTCATAGTCTCCTTTAGACGCGGGGAGGCTTTCTTTTGCAAAGAATACCTTGTACCCCTCGCCGCGCAGTCTTCTGTAAAGCTCGTCCGCCCAGTAAAATTCTGGAGTGTAACCTCCGGTAGAACCGATAGGTGTTTCCTTGTAGCAAAGGAATATGTCGTAAGGCTCCTGTGTTCCTACCGCCTTTTTGATGTCGGCGCGGATTTTTTCAATTTCCGCCGCGCTGACGTTTATACGCGTAAGCTCGCTGTCGTTCTTGCAGTATTTTACCGCGCTAACGAAGTAAGGGTTCTGGAAAACGGATATTTCGGAAAAGCGGTGGACGGTAGGTATCATTCTGCCGTCGTAGTCCTTTTCGTACTGAATACCGTAGTCGGAAAGGGTAGCGCCCCAATACGCGTCAAAGCATTCGGGATAGGACGCAATTATCCTGTCGTATTCGTTAAGCGCGTCCTCAAAGCGCTGGAGAGAGCGCTCTCTGTTTGCGCTATGTAAATCAAGAACAAGCTCGTCGGGGAGGGTTGTTTCCTTGTAGAATTCGGTTCGGCAGTAGGGACACTGAAAGCGCCCGTCTCCCATAT
>JAZRDX010000067.1:0-3049 GCA_045660565.1 Eubacteriales bacterium | reverse complement strand
CCAAGCTCCTTTTTAAAGTTAAGCTTTGCCTGATCTGCGGAAAGATAAGAGGTCGCGATTCTGCATTCAAATTCGGGGACGTCAGTGGTGATAGAGTAGACGTTTTCAGCGCTGTCAAGGGTAAAATCACAGCTTGGCCTAATAAAAATATGTTCGGTAACCTCGGCGCCTCTGATCGACTCCCTTATCACTCCCATTATATAACCGCTTTTTTTGTTGTATTCAAGCGTAAGCGGATCTCCGAGCAGAGTAAGACGGTAGGGACCGCTACCAGCGTCGAATTTAATGCGTATAACGGCGCCGGAGTTGGTGGGGGCAAGCTCAATATTATATCTGTCGCGAATAACCCTTGCGCTGATGTATGCAGGCTCTATGACTGTTTTTTCAAGGTCGATATAACCGAAATGAATACCGCGGTGATGAACAAACTCTCCGCGCTGACCTGCGATTACTACCGTTCCGTAGTCTCCGAGCCACGGGGAAGGCATGTGCGTAAGACGTATACCCTCAAAGCTTTTCGCGTACGGAGAGTAGAACCAACGGGAACGCTTAAGCTCGGTTCCCGTCGCGCTCGTATCACTTTGGATTGTAAAGGACGCCATACCGTGCGGAACGGCGGTAATAGGGTTACAGTTACCGTTTGAGTAGCGGAAAGTGTTTTCCGAACCCATTTTTGTATTGACGTAAGCGTAATTTTTCATATCTTTTCCTTTCGTAACGTTTTTAGGATTATTTTATGTATTGACTGAGGGCTTGTTAAAAATGTGCATGTAGGGACCGGCGTCCTCGACGGTCCGATTAAAATGTGCGTGCAGGGACCGGCGTCCTCGACGGTCCATTATGCTTTTAACGTTGTTTAACCGTTTGTTTCACTTTTCTTAAAGTACTTTTTCATGTAGAGAAGAACTGCCACACCGAGAATGGGGAATATCATCGAAATAAGCATACCGACCTTCATTCCGAGCTGTTCGGGAGAGATAGCAATTGTTTCGCTGAATACCTTACCCCAGTTACTTGCAGCAACAGTATCGGTTACGACACCTATAAGCTCGGGAGCAATAGATGCGCCGAGGTCTCCGCCCGCCGCCATTAGCGCGTAAGCAACAACGCCTGCCGAGGGAATCTTTTCTTCCATGTAGATAAGAGTTCCGGGCCAGAGCATCGACGTGCAGATACCGGTAAGAACGCAGGCTATCATTGATAAAATCGGAATAGGCGAAAGACCTGCAATAAGGTAGCAGAAAATAGCGCTTACCATACTTACCATAAGTACCTTGTAAATGTTCTTGCCGTATTTAGCGTACCACGTTCTGGTAAGAGAGAGCAGAATAGCGAACAGCATAAGTCCGAAAATGTCTCCCATCGCTTTCGGAACACCGAGAGCAAGCTCGGCAAAGCTTGAAATCCAGTTTGTCATTGTGTTTTCCGCACAGCTTCCGAAGAAAATGCAGAACATACAAAGGATAAGACCGTAGTTACGTTTCTTAGCCCCCGACTGCGATGCGCCGTCCGCTTTATTCATATCGGGCATGGGAGACGTAAAGAGGAGAATGCTTGCAAAAATCGGCGGTATTGCCCAGAACATAACGAGATACATCCAGTTATCGGAGCCGATAAAGTGCAAAATAACGGTGCTGACGATTATGACGGTAACAAGCCCGTAGCCGTAAAGGGAATGAAGCGCCGCCATATCTCTGTCATGCGTATCGGAGGGAAGCGCGTCAACGGTAGGACTTACAAGCACCTCGCCAAGTCCTGCGGCAACAGAGAATATAACTGTGCCTATAAGCAGTCCGGCATAAGCATATTGTGGGAAAAACATTGGAATAAGCGCATATGTAAGAAGTCCCGCCGACGTAAGCAGGGGAGAGATACGGAGCGCAAGCTGTGAATTAAGATGCTTTCCAAAGAAAGAAAAAACGAGGTCAACACCGAGCTGGGTGCAGAAGTTTGCAACGACAAGCGAGCCGAGCAGGGTAAAGGAAAGCCCGTATTTTTCGTGGAAAATCATAAAAAGCATAGGCGGAAGGCAGAAAATTGCCGCCGCCGCGAGGTACGTATAATAGCATGCGTATTTTGTTTTTTTGTAGTTTGGTGTCATAACGTCATTCCTTATTAAATTACTTATTTAGTAGCAATATATCATATTTTTCTTTATTTGTCAAGGTTTTTGTTTTAAAAGAGCTTGATATATAACCAAATGTGAAGAAATTTGCATAAATTTTTGTTTGTCTATTGACTTTTAGAAGATTCGGTGTTACAATAAACTTGTCACACAAACTGAATATCGGATTTAGGGGTATTTTCTTTTTTGGGGAATGTTATACCCTTTTTTGGGTATGCTTAAATCACATGAGTTTGGCAAAAATGCAGACTTCAACGTGATTTAGGTATAGTTAAAACATCCTATTCCCGATTAGTTTGTGTGACAGCAATCGAAGTTTGCATTTTTCGGTGTGTGTGGCTTTGGTTGCACACACCTTTTTATTTTTAGGAGGAAAAATTTATGAAAAAAAGATTTCTTGCAGTGCTGCTTATTGTAGCAATGGTTCTGCCTCTCGGTATAGTTACCTTTGCGACGGAGCAGAGCTATAAGGACGGTGATACCGTCTGGTCGCTGGATTTTAATGACGAATCCACGGATTTGACCGGAATAACCTTCAGTAATGCGACGGGAAGCATACAGAACGGCGTTCTTGCGGTATCCAATACCGGTTCAAGTCCGCGTGTTGATTATAATAAAAGCGGTTTTTCTCTGAAGGCTGCCGAAATTTCCGAGGTTCGTATTAAGGTTAAGGTCCCGACCGGTGCCACCTACGCAAGGTTTTATTACAAGGCAGGCTCATACAACGATACGAAATCCTTTATGACTGCCGATATAAATAATGGTGAGTGGCAGGAAATCGTATTCAAAACATCCGACAGAATGAAAAGCTGGAAGGGAAGTATTACCGGTTTCGGTCTGCGTTTCGGTAATGCTACATCAGGTTTTGAAGTTGAATTCGTTAAGTTTATAGCGGGTAACTCTGAATGGACGACACCTGTCGAC
>JAZRDX010000066.1:0-3108 GCA_045660565.1 Eubacteriales bacterium | reverse complement strand
ACATCACGGCTATTCGCCTCCGGGTGCTACCCGGTCAAATCGCGGGTTGGTTATCTCTCCGTATGCTTTGCAAAACCTCTTTGTTTGATTTTTACTATAAGCCTACATCACGGTTATCAACCCTCCGGACGGTTGTCCGGCATCACGGCTATTCGCCTCCGGCGGCTCTCCGGCGGCTACGCGTTATCGGTATAATGCGCTATAAGACTTCTTTCCTTTCCAGAAAGCAGGTCGTAGCCCGTAATAACCGCGCCGCCGAGACTCATAAGCTCGGCAAAGTCCGTCTCGTCAACGTAGCTTCTGAAAACGTCGTGCTGAGAGGAAAAAATCATAAATTCCTTTCCGCGAGTTATAAGCGCGCCCTCTCTGCCCACGATTATATCATCGCAGTCTCCGAAGCGCTCCATTACGTATTTTATGTGCATACCGTGAAGCTTTTTCGCCATCTTACGGCGAAATTTCACCTCAGCACTGACCTTTCCAAAACCGAACATAGTTTTTCCTCTCTTGTTTTTCTTTGGTGAATAAGCGATAGGATATTTAAATGCGGAGCTCTTTAGTTATTCCCCTGCATCGCCTGCTCAGCCATCTTCATAAGTCTTGCGTTAAATTCCTCTGCGGTGTTGTAGCCCATTGCCTTCTGGCGGTGGTTCATCGCAGCGATTTCTATAATTACCGCAAGGTTACGTCCGGGACGGACGGGTATAAGAACAGTCGGTATTTCTATACCCATAAGGTCGGTAACCTCCTGCTTAAGTCCCATACGGTCATACATCTTACCCTCAACCCACGGCTCAAGCTGTATGATAAGCTCCACCTTTTCGGTATCCTTAACCGAACCGATACCAAAGAGACGGCGGACGTCAACTATACCTATTCCGCGAAGCTCTATATAGTAGCGTATAAGCTCGGGCGCGCTCGCGAGAAGCGTCTTATCACTGACCTTTCTTATTTCAACCGCGTCGTCCGCGATAAGTCTGTGTCCTCTCTTTACAAGCTCAATAGCCGTCTCACTTTTACCTATTCCCGAATCTCCGAGAATTAAAATACCGATACCGTAAACCTCGACCATAACGCCGTGTCGGGTGAACTGCGGAGCGGTTTTTTCACGCAGATAGCTTATGATACGAGCCATAAGCTCAGAGGTTCTTATAGGTGTTCCGAGAAGCGGAACATCGTACTCCTTAGCGAGCTGAAAGAACTCCTCCGGCGGCTGAAGCGAGGAGGAAAATATAACGCAGATAGGCTTTGCCGCGAGGAACTTCTCAACGTTTGCATATCTGGTCTCCTCGTCGACCTCGGTAATATAAGCGTGTTCCTCAAGTCCGATAATCTGTACTCTGTGTGGCTGATAAAGCTCGGTAAAGCCCGCCAGCGGAAGACCGGGACGGCCAACCTCGGAGGTGTTGACAATAACCTCCGTATCGCTCATATAAAAGATTTCAAGCTTAAACTTTGAAATTACCTCCGTAAGATTAACGCCTTTTCCTACTATTTCTTCCATATACTGCACCGTTCCTTTCTTTATGCTTACTGCTACCTCACGTTTGCGGAAAAACCGCACCCGTGGGTGCCTTGAATACGTTTGACCGTTCAAAAATGTTCATTTAATTTATATACGGGTGTACACGCGTTTATTATAAATGTAAAAATACCTGCTTTTACCGACTGCAAGCAAATTAACCGCACCCGCAGTCCGTATTCAGCGTCAAAAGCTTAATAGCTTGACATCATTATCGCTTCCGCTTTTGCAAAAGCCTCATCCTCAAGCTCGGCAAGATTTGCCTTAGCCTCCTGCATAAGCACCTTTTCGAGATCGGGGCGTGTTTTCGGATGCTTCGGAGTGAATACCGTACAGCAGTCCTCGTAAGGCAGAACCGAGGTTTCAAACGTATTTATCTTTCTTGCTATTTCAATTATTTCTTCCTTGTCAAGTCCTATGCAGGGGCGGAATACAAGCATATCCGCGGCGGGATCGGTTACTCCCATCGCAAGCATTGTCTGGGACGCGACCTGACCGAGGCTTTCGCCCGTTACAAGAGCGTCGCAGTAGCGCTCCTTTGCCATTCTCGCAGCAATGCGCATCATACAGCGACGAAGAAGCAGGGTGAAGTATTCCTCGTCAACGGTATCACGCAGACGCTCCTGAATCTCGGTTACAGAGACGCAGTTTACACGGATAGGACCGCAGTAATCGCTCATAAGTCTTGCAAGCTCTAAAACCTTTTCCTTTGCCGCCTCGGATGTGTAGGGGAAGCTTTCAAAATGAACAGCCTCTATCTTCGCTCCGCGTTTTGCCATCATATATCCAGCAACGGGGCTGTCTATACCGCCCGAAAGGAGTAGCATTGCTCTTCCCGCGGAGCCGATAGGCATACCGCCCGCCGCTTTTACCGCGTCGGCGTGAACGAACGCGTGTGTTTCGCGCACCTCAACCGTTACGGTAACGTCGGGACTGTCCATGGAAACCTTCGTTCTCGGGTTGCTTTCAAGAACCGCACCGCCGGCAAGTGCCGCTATCTCGGGAGAGGTAAGCGGAAATTTCTTATCCGCTCTTTTCGCCGTCGCCTTAAATGTTTTCTTGCCCTCAAGAAAACGGGGAATATAGCTTTTCACCGTATTTAAGATGCTGTCCATATTCTTTTCCGTCTCTGCCGCTCTGCAAACGGTGGCTATACCGAAAATTTTACAAAGCTCGGAAAAAGCCGACTCGGTATCCGCACCGTCTCCGTTCGGTTCAACGTATATGGTAGACTGCGCTCTGGATACGGTAAAGCTTCCGTATCTTGCGAGACGCCCCTTTATCTCCTTTGAAAGAACGCTTTCAAAGTGGCTTTTATTAAGCCCCTTAAGCGCTATTTCACCGTATTTACACAAAAAAATCTCTTTCATTTTTCAAGTCCGCACCTTTCACACGTAAAAACTTTTAAATCAGTATCAATATAATTATATCGCATAAAAACCGTCTTGTCAAGTACGGATTAAAGATTTGCTTTGGACTTAACCCCAAACTGAGATTAAAGAGTTTTGACGGTATAAAACCGCCGCTACACATCACCCGCGCTCTTTTTTCGACTTTTTTGACAAAAAAAGAATATTATTTTTATT
>JAZRDX010000065.1:0-20228 GCA_045660565.1 Eubacteriales bacterium | reverse complement strand
TAGTAACCCGTTGACGGGTGGCTTGTTGTCCTTTGCATGGCTGGCAGGCCAATTCAAAACGCACTTGTGCGTAGCCAGTAACGTTTAGGGCTATGCCCGAAACTGAAATACCCCCCGTTATACGGGGGGATTTTTATTTATAAAATATCTCTGCGAAACCAACAAATATTTGATTTTCGTTACGGGTTTACATCACGGCTATATGCGTGTAGGCGGTTTTGTTCGGTCATATAACGCAAAAAAGGACGGGTTTTTCCGTCCTTTTTGATTTCATTTTACAGCTGTTAAACGGGACTATTTATTACCGTTTTCGTTTGAGCCGTCGCTGCTGTTTCCGTTATCGTTGTTGTTATTATCGTAAGGAGACTTGAACGGAGGAGTTATAATACCGTGAAGCTCGTTTATTCTTCTGCGCTCTGCTTCAAGCATTCTTTCTCTTTCCTCTGCATCACGCTTTGCTTTCTGTTCGTTTTCCTCTTTACTGCGGCGTTTTCTTTCCTCGGAAAGCGCTTCAAGCGCTTCAACGGTATCAGCCTCGCCGTTCATAACAGCCTCAAACTGATATTCGTCCATAACCTCATTTTTAAAGAGGAACGAAGCGATAAAGTGGAGCTTGCTCATGTTCTCGGTGAGAAGTCTCTCTGCCGTATCGTACGCCTCGCATACGATAAGCTTTATCTCCTCGTCTATGATGGAAGCTGTGGTTTCCGAATAGTTCTTCTGGGAGTTAAAGTCGCGTCCGAGGAATACCTCGTCGGAATTGTGCTCAGAGCCGTAAACAAGCGGTCCAAGGCGCTCGCTCATACCGTAACGTGTAACCATACTGCGCGCGATAGATGTAGCTCTCTGAATGTCGTTTGACGCCCCTGTGGAGATGTCCTCAAGAACGAGCTTTTCCGCCATACGTCCGCCGAGAAGAACGACTATCTCGCTCTTCATATCGTTTCTTGAACCGTAGGAGCGGTCCTCGTTAGGCCTGTGTATCGTGTAACCGCCCGCGCCGCCCGTGGGTATAACAGAAATCTGGTGAACCTGATTGTCGGGCTGAAGGAGCTTTGTGAGTATTGCGTGTCCTGCCTCGTGGTATGCGGTAAGCTTCTTTTCCTTTTCCTTAACGACTCTGGAGCGCTTTTCTGTACCTACTATAACCTTAATGGACGCGTCCTCCAGCTCCTGCTCGCCTATAAGATGCTTTCCGCGTCTTGCCGCAAGGAGCGCCGCTTCATTAAGAAGATTTGCAAGGTCTGCACCGGTAAATCCGACGGTGGTTTTCGCGACCTTTTCAAGCGAAACCTCGTCCTCAAACGGCTTACCCTGAGCGTGTATTTTGAGTATATCAAGTCTGCCCTTTATGTCGGGGTATCCGACTGTTATCTGACGGTCAAAGCGTCCCGGACGTAAGAGTGCGGGATCGAGTATGTCGGGGCGGTTGGTTGCCGCCATAACTATTACGGCACTACCCGAGCCAAAGCCGTCCATTTCAACGAGAAGCTGGTTTAACGTCTGCTCTCTTTCGTCATGTCCGCCGCCGAGACCTGCGCCTCTGTGGCGTCCGACAGCGTCAATCTCATCTATAAATACTATTGAAGCGGGGAATTTTTTAGCGTTTTCAAAAAGATCGCGTACTCTTGACGCACCGACACCGACGTACATTTCAACGAAATCGGAGCCTGAGATGGAGAAGAACGGCACCCCTGCCTCGCCCGCAACTGCCTTAGCGAGAAGGGTTTTACCTGTTCCGGGAGGTCCGACGAGAAGAACACCGTGAGGAATTTTTGCGCCGAGACGGGTGTATTTTCCCGGCTCCTTAAGGAAATCAACTATTTCCTTAAGCTCTTCCTTTTCCTCGTCAGCGCCCGCAACGTCGCGGAAGAGAACCTTTTTCTTTTCATCGGTTCCGAGCCTCGTTCTTGCCTTGCCGAAGTTGTTTAAGGCTCCGCCTCTGCCGCCCGACATCTTTATAAAAACTACTATCGTGAGAATAAGCATACCGACGAGCAGTATATAGGGGATATAGGAAACCCACGCCGCCGTACCGGAGGGCTGCTCTAAGTTATATTTAAGCGTACCCGCATCGATCTGGGCCTGTATTTTGTCGCGGTAGTGGTCGTAGAAGTCCTGGTAGCTCATATTGGTGAACTTGAAATGTTTCGTTACACCCTGGGCTGTTTTAACCGTTATCTTGCCGCCTTCGGTTACCGTTGCTTCTATTATGTTTCCTGCTGAAATATCCTTACACAGGTCCCCATAGGAATACCTCTGCGCGCGGAGCGGAGCGAGGACACTTGCCGCCATCGCGATAAGGAAAACCGCAAGTATAACGTAAAAAATAATGCGCTTGTTGTTTCTTCTAATCATATTAAGTCTCCAAATGGGTTGCTTTCAAATGCAATCTATTATCTGCCTTTAATTATTATGCCATTTATTTGCATTTGTATTTAATTTTTTTAAAATTATATTTTTTCCGGCTTTATAATTCCTACGTAGGGAAGTGTTCTGTACTTTTCCGCATAGTCAAGTCCGTAGCCTATAACGAACTTGTTTTCGATCTGCTTGCCGACGTATTCGGGGGTAAAGTCTACCTCTCTGCGGCTCGGCTTATCAAGAAGCGTTACCGTTCTTACACTCTTTGCGCCCTTGTTTTTAAGGTAGGCGACGAGATATTTAAGAGTTCTTCCGCTGTCAACTATATCCTCAACTATAATTACGTTTTCGGTCGAAAGCTTCGGGCGGTTGAGGTCCAAAATTATGTTAACATTACCCGATGAAACCGAGCTGTCTCCGTAAGAGGAAACCTTCATAAAATCTATTTCGGTGGGAATATGTATCGCTCTCATAAGATCGGTCATAAATACCGCCGAGCCTTTTAAAACTCCAATAAGAACGATTTTTTCCTCATTTTTGTAGTCGTTTTCAATTTGTCTTGCCAGCGTGTTTACAATCTCCTTAAGCTCGCTTTCGCTGACGAGCACGCTTTCAACGTCTTCGGTCCAATCTGTCATAACGTCCTCCGATTTATTCAAG
The DNA here is from genome assembly GCA_045660565.1 of Eubacteriales bacterium. Classification (GTDB taxonomy): domain Bacteria; phylum Bacillota; class Clostridia; order Oscillospirales; family CAG-272; genus SIG673. The sequence continues at coordinate 17,204 of JAZRDX010000065.1, read as the reverse complement.
GTTGAATTTAATTTTGTTTTTTTGTATCTACACAAATTATATAAAGTGAATTTTGTCCTTTTTCCGGCTTTACCCTGTCTGAGATTCTGAGAAAGGGAACAAAAACTATGCCATCTCTGTCGCATATGCATGGAATACGGCTTCTTTCGTAGGCGGGAATTTTTAAATCAATAAGCCGACGTCTTACGTTTCTGGTGTGTCCGCCGTAAACGTATTCGTCTCCCGCTTTTTTAGCTCTTACGAAAAGCCCTGTATTTTCCTTACTGAGTATTGTACCAAATTTTACCGACGCCGGTATAGATAATTTGTAAATGTTTTGCCACTCATCTGCGACATTTTTATCATTTGTTATTAAGATTTTGTAGCCGCACTGTGAAATATTATTTTCTCCGAATTTCAAAGGGATTTCATAGTATTCGGACGTGTTTTTTTCGGTGTCCGAAAACTCAATTCCACGCGCGCTTACGTGAGCCGTTATTTTGCCCGGAAGCGTAAAATCCGCATTTCCTTTTCCCGTTTTGATAAACTCCGTTATGGGGCTTATGTGAACGTGGGAAAGCTGCGGTGGGCGGCTTTCTGCCCCGCAAGTGCTGTTTTTTTCTTTAACGTACTGCGAGTACCTTAACTGTAAAAATCTTGATAAAACGGGACGTGTAAGTGCGGAAAGCTCACGAAAGGAAGCGTTTTTGTCAACAGCCTCGGCAAGAGAAATAAGAAATTTATTATCCTCCTCAATAAGACTGCTCATGCTTGAAAAAGCCGTGTCCGCCTTTGGGTTTATTTCATAAACCGTGTCAAGAAGCTCGTGCCGAATTTTGTTTCTGGTCATTGTCGTATCGCTGTTTGTGCTGTCAACGACGTAAGCTTGTCCTATGGAGTCAAGATAGCTTATCAGCTCTTTTTTTCTGAAACGAAGCAGGGGTCTTATTAAATTTCCGCGTTTTGCCGAGATGCCGACCAGCCCCGAAGGACCCGCACCTCTTATAAGGTGCAGCAGTACCGTTTCAATATTATCGTCGGCGTGGTGCGCCGTTGCGATTTTTTGACAGCCGTACTTTTCAGCGCATTCGCTAAGGAATGTATAGCGAAGCCTTCTGGCACATTCCTCAAGTCCCTCTCCCGTCTTTTTTACTTCGGAGGGAACGGAAACGCGTTTGGTTTCAACCGATATTCCCTTTTTTTCACATAGCTCTGTGCAAAAGCGCTCGTCTCTGTCAGCCTCCTCGCCCCTTATACCGTGATTTAAATGGGCGGCGAAAAGCTTTATATTAAGTTTTTTCTTGAGCTCGTGAAGCATTAAAAGCAGTGCTACGGAATCCGCGCCGCCCGAAAAAGCCACAAGGACGTTTTCGCCGGGAGCTATAAGTCCGTCTCTGTTAATCGCATCAAAAAGCTCTTCAAGGATAGCCTTTTCGGCATGCTTAGATTTCATAACGGTTACCGTCTCGCACCCGATGGGTGCTTATAAAAATATTTTTACCGGACTGCCGATCGTTTTACGCTGTCCTGACGTTCAAAAGCTTACTTTTACTGTTCCTCAAGATTATTCTCAATAGAATAGAAGCTGGTGAATTCGGGTGTCCAGCCAAGCTCAATAATACCGGTAGCACCGTGTCTGTTTTTGGCTATAACAACCTGTACCTTCTGCTGCTCGTTTTCGTTTCTGTGGAGGAACATTACGCTGTCGGCGTCCTGCTCGATAGAACCCGAATCGCGGAGGTCGGAAAGCTGAGGTACGCCCTCTTTTCTCGCTTCAACCGCTCGGTTAAGCTGCGCACATGTGAGAACGGGTACGCCGAACTCCTTAGCCATAAGCTTTATTCCTCTGGAAATTTCTCCAACCGCCTGAGCGCGGTTGTCGGTTCTCGTCTCCTCCTGCATAAGCTGGAGGTAGTCGATTACTACAAGACCGAGGTTTTTAACTCTGCGAAGTCTGCTTTTCATCATGGTTACCGACATACCGGGGGTGTCATCAATAAGCAAGTCGCACTGTACAAGCTGATCTACCGCGCCCGCAAGATTGTTCCAGTCGTCCTTCTGGAGCTTTCCGGAACGGAAAATCATATTGTTAACCTTAGCTTCGCTTGCCATCATACGTAAAACGAGCTGCTCTGCCGACATTTCGAGTGAAAACACGCAGACGGTTTTGCCTGTCGTTTTTGCCGCTCTGGTGGCGATATTCATTGTAAAAGACGTCTTTCCGACACCGGGACGCGCTCCGACGAGAACCATATCTCCCGCACCCATTCCGACAAGCAGTCTGTCTATTGCGGAAAATCCCGTCGGAATACCCGACGTTCCGTTTGGGTTTTTGGAAAGCTCGCTGAGATGCTGGTAGTTTGCCGCTACGACCTCTTTTATGTGTCTGAAATTTCCTCTTACGTTTTTGTCGGAAATAGAATAGACCTTCTTTTCCGCAAGCTCTAAAATATGCTCTGCGGAATCGGTTTCCGATGCCGCGCTTTCCTCTATCTCACGGCAGATTTCAATAAGCTGACGACGAACAGAACGGTCCCTGACTATCTTGGCGTAGTCAACGGCGTTTGCCGCGGAGGGAACGGCTGCAACTATTTTCATTATAGCCGCTTTTGCGCGCTCCGCGTCCATTACTCCCTTGGTAACCAGCATATCTATAACCGTTATATGGTCGATGTTTCTGCTGGATAAAAAGAGGTCGTGCATAGCGAAAAATATCTCCCTATGCTCGTCAACGTAAAAGTCGTTTCCCGATACGTAGTTTATAAGGTCTCCGAAATAGTCGGATTTAATAAGGATAGCGCCGATGACGCTCTGCTCCGCTTCGTAAGAAACGGGAACGCTTGTATTTTGAATTTCCATATTACTTTACAACCACAAAACTGATTTTTCCCGTAACCTTAGCGTGGAGCTTTACGGCTACCTCATAGGTTCCGTAATTCTTTATGGGATCGCTAAGCTGGATTTTTCTCTTATCTATCTCGATTTTGAACTGCTCCGCAAGAGCGTCTGCTATATCCTTTCCCGCAACGGAGCCGTAAAGCTTCTCGTCGGCACCGCAGGCGCGCTGGATCTTAACTACGCAGCCGACAAGCTTTTCCGCCGTTTCCTTAGCAAGAGCAAGCTCCTTTTCTTCCTGGATCTGTTTTGATTTTTCTGCGTTTTTATATTCCGTCATGTTTTTTGCGTTTGCTTCAACCGCAAGCTTTTTCGGAATAAGAAAGTTTCTTGCGTATCCTTCCGATACGTCTATAAGCTCGCCCTTCTTTCCCTGGGCTTTAACGTCCTGTGTAAGTATTACCTTCATTTCGGTAAACCTTCCTTTCTGTATTCAAAGTGATGTTTTTCCCGGAGAGCCTCCGGGTGGGTATGAAAACAAAAGATTATTTCTTTCCGCTTTTTCTTCTTCTGCCCCTCTTTTTGGTGGGAGCTTCCTCTTCATCTATACCGAAGTAAGCCGAGATGCTCTGCTTTAGCTTTTCCACAGCCTCGTCAACCGTGGTTTCCTTAAGCATGGTTGCCGCCGCGTTATAGTGTCCGCCTCCGCGGAGAGTTTCCATTATAAGCTGAACGTTAACCGAACCGTCGGAACGCGCGGAGATGAAGACGTCGCTCTGCATCTTAGCAACGACGAATGACGCCCTGATCTTCTTAATATTAAGCAGTCTGTCAGCCGTTTTAGCGGCGGTTATACGCTTCATAGGCGAGGTCTCGTCGCCCGTTTCCTTTGCGATTACAACGTGTTCCTTGTAGATTTCAAGGTCGGTCGAGAATGCGCTTTCCTGACGGAACTCGTCAAGCTCTGTTTTGAACAGTGCCTGCGCCTTGATCGGGTCAGCTCCGTTATCACGGAGATATATAGCCGCACCGAAGGTAGGAACCTGAGCGTTTCTCGTGAAGTTCTTTGTGTCGAGAAGTATTCCCGCGAACATTATATCCGCTTCCTCATGGTTAAGTCTTGCGTTACCCGGCAGACCGAGCTCAAGAATTTCAGATACAAGCTCGGCGGCTGACGACGCGGAGGGAACTATCAGCATCTCTCTGCGCTCGGGAACTGCTTCGGGAGTTTTCTCGCTCTGTCTGTGATGGTCGATTATAAACAGATAATCTGCGTTGTTTGCAACGTTTACCGCCTCAAAGTTATCCGGGTTATTAACGTCGGAGCAGATAACAAGGGTGTCTGCGGTAAGCTTTTCCTGTGCCTCTGTCGCATCTATAAACATACCTGCGTAGTCGGATAGCGGCATAAGCTTTGCAAAGCAGTCGCGCAGGTTCGGGTCCTCTGTGTTGGCAATTATATTCGTAGGCTTTCCGAGCGAAATGGCAAGACGCGCAAGTCCTACGGATGAGCCGAGAGCATCGAAATCGGGGTTTCTGTGCCCCATAATTATAACGTTGGAGCATTTGTTCATTCTGTAAATAAGCTTATCGGCAAATACTCTGTGCCTTACTCCGGAACGCTTAAGCGATGTAAGTGCCTTTGCTCCGTAGAACTTCGGAGAATTTCCCATCATTACAACCGCCTGGTTTCCGCCTCGCTGGAGCGCCATTTCAAGCGCGGACTGAGCAACTCTGTCCTTTTCGTCAAGAGGGCCTTTGTCGGAAGAAACACCGAGCGAAACCGTAACGGAAAGGTTTTCTGAGCCTATGCGAATTTTACTTACCTTTTCAAGAATATCAAATCTCCTTTTGTCAAGAGAGGCAAGCTTATCGTGGTGGAATGTCATAACGTATTTTTCGCGTTCGTACTCCTTGATAAACGCGTCGTTTTCCGCCGCCCAAGCTTTTATAATCGCGTCAACCTGAGTTGATGCCTGACGGTAGCTTTCCTGTTCGGACTGCGCAAGCTCCTCGAGGTTATCTATAACGATGTACGCTATATGCGTAAGGTTATCGTTGTAGCTTTTAATCCATTTGTTTTTCTCGGTATCCTCTGTGAAAACAAGGATATAAAAGTCGTTATCGTTTGATACGTAGGTGTAGGAGTGCATCGTCCAGTCTCCGCCAAAGCCGTGAGTTCCCACAAGCGTAACTCCGTTTTCGGTGTCGGCAAGCTTTGCGAAAAGTCCCGTTTCGGCAAGCTCGGACGGAGGAATGGAAATTTCCTTCTTTCCAACGTATATTCCTTCGGAATAATCGAAAAGAGTATTAAACTCAATGTCGCCCTTAATGAGCATCTGCCGAGGGGTTCTGTTTGCAAAAGCGCGGTTCATCCATACTATTTTTGCGTCCTCGTTACATATGGCGCAGGGCTGATTGAGTCTTGCGAACGCGCCGAGAGGGAGGTCCTCTGAAAAACGCAGGCGAAGCTTTTCGGCGCTGTCCTTATCCTCTTTCTTCTTTTTCATGTAAAGGAGGAAAAGGTTAAACAGTGCTATAATGCAGGCGTATCCGATAAGAGAAAATACTCCGAGCAGGAGCGCTCTTATCGGGCCGAGTCCGTTTAAGTAGGACAGAATGGACAGCAAAATCAGGAAAAACGCGGTAAGAGCAACGGAAAAAATATATTTTACGTTTGCGGAAGACCTACCGGTTGCCTTGTTTTTAGCATCCGTTTTATGTTTTTCTGCCATGTTGATTTTCCTTTCACAGTAGTTATTATACAAGTCTGTTAATTTTAATATTATCTTATAATAAATTATAAGTAATGTTATTATATCATAATTTAATAAAGATTTTAACGTTAAATTGTAAACATATTATGGAAAGAAGCCGGAGCGGTATTTCCTCTTATTTTTCAAAAAGCGTCAAAAACACTTGATTTTCCCCGAAAAATTGTATATAATGAAATAAGCAGACGGTAATAACCGGAAAAACGCAGCGTAGAAGCTGTTTTTTCGGTAACGGAACGTTAAGTTTTCATATAAGCGGGTTTTTGGAATTATAAAAAATATAAATCTATTGCCGCAGATGCGGAAAAATGGGGAGAAAAATGTCGGAAAACGAAAAAATAAAAGAAAAAGGAAAAATACTGTCCGGTATCGGCGGACTGTACAGAGTTATAACCGATGACGGAAAAATACTTGAATGCCGCGCAAGGGGAAATTTCAGGTTTGATAAGATTTCACCGTATCCCGGGGATAACGTAACCGTAACCGAGGAGAAAAACGGCGCGTCGGTTATCGACGGCATTTTGCCGCGCAAAAATTTCTTTGAAAAGCCGCCTGCAGCTAACATTGACACCCTGTTTATCACCGTTTCTACCGCTACCCCCTCCCCCTCTTATATCACTATTGACAAGCTTGCCGTTGCCGCCGAATACTACGGAGCGGAGACGGTAATTATAGTTACGAAAAGCGACCTTTCGCCGGAAAAGGCAGAGGAGCTTTCCGCAGTTTACGAAAAGAGCGGATACAAGGTATTCGTTACCTCCTCCGAAAGCGCCGACGGCGTGAGCGAGCTTTTAAGCTTTATAAAGAACAAAAGCGCGGGGCGTACGTCTTTTTTTGCCGGAGAGAGCGGGGTTGGAAAGTCCTCGCTGCTTAACGCTCTTTTTCCCGCTCTTATGCTGAAAACGGGAGAGGTCAGCCGTAAAATTTACCGCGGAAAGCACACCACGAGAGCCGTTACTCTTTATCCGCTTGAGGAAAAACCGACCGCCGAGAGTGCTTTTTTAGCCGACACCCCCGGCTTTGGAATTTTCGATTTAGCCTCGATTGACAGCATTGTAAAAGAGGATATAGAGAAGCTTTTCCCCGAATTTTCGGAGTTTTCGTCGGACTGCAGATACCGCAAATGTACCCATTTAAGAGAAGAAGGGTGCGAGGTTCTTCGTGCGGTGCGAGAGGGAAAAATAGCGTGGCAGAGACACGAAAGCTTTGTGAAAATATACGAGGAAATAAAGGTTGCCCATCCGTTCAGCAGTAAAAAAAATAAATAATTCGGTATTTGAATTCAACAAATGGCGTTTCCTTGCATAGAATATGGTAAGAGCCTGCAAAAAGGACCGTTTTATTTTACGGTGCTCTCTGAATGGCCGAGCTTGAATTTTAAAATCGGTTTAAGGGCAGCATAAAACGTTTTTGCGTACTTAATCTAAAAAGGAAAGGAATGAGTACGATAAAATTTCGGAGTTATAACTGCATCTGCGATATTATGACGCTTATGCTTCCCGCGTTCAGTGCGGGGATACTTCTTACCCTATTTCTCCCGCCTTGCGTTCTTGTGGGTGCTACCGCGGCGGTATCCGTCGCATTCGGTGCAGTCTGCCTGTTTTCAAAATAATTGCTATATCCGTTTTATGAAAGGACGGTGTTGAAATGAAAATCGTCGTTGTAAAAGCTCCAAGGCCCCTTGTTCCGCTTTTGAGAGCAATCTTTCATATCAAAAAACAAAGTTAAAAGTAAACATAAAAAACGGTCTGTCTAAACGTTAGACAGACCGTTTTTGCGTATCCGTAATCCATTAAAAATACCGAAAGGAAGAACAAAATGAAAAAAATACTTATACTTGCCGGAGGAAGCGGCTCGGAGAGGGCTGTTTCAATCTCCTCCGGAAAAAGGGTTGCTGAGGCGTTCTGCCGCCTTGGGGTTAAAACGGCGCTTATCGATCCCGTCAGAGAGGTCGACGTTTTAAGGGAGCATTTTTTTAGCGATTTCAGCGCGCTTAAAGGGGTTAGCTCTCTTTTTGTCGGCGATACTGTTTTTTGCGGTAACCAAACGCGAGGGCTTATAACAGATAGCGTTATTTCGCTTTGCAAGGAGGCTGATGCTGTTTTTATATGTCTGCACGGCGGAATAGGTGAAAACGGTAGGCTTGCGGCGCTGTTTGAGTGTCTCGGAATAAAATACTTCGGCAGTCCGCCCGAGGCTTCCGCCGATGCGATGGATAAGCTTCGCTCAAAGCGAATTTTTGAAAGTGTGGGGATTCCGACACCGATTTATACTGTCTACTCAAAAAATCAAAAGAAAACACCCCTGCCCCCTCGTTTCCCCTGTGTTGTAAAGCCTACGGGTGAGGGCTCAAGCGTAGGTGTTACGCTTGTCAAAAACCCAAAAGAGTTAAACGCGGCGGTAAACGTTGCGCTGAAAACCTCGGATACCGTGCTTATGGAAGCGGCGATAAAGGGCAGAGAGATCACAGTCGGTATTCTTGACGATAAACCGCTTGCTGTAACCGAAATTATACCCAAAGACGGCTTTTACGACTATGAAAGCAAGTATACGGTGGGGAAAACGCTCGAAATAACCCCGGCGGAAATACCTTATGAGCTTACTATACGTGCTATGCGTCTTGCGGAGAGAACTCACAAAGCGCTCGGCCTTTCAGGCTTCAGCAGAGTCGATATGATGATAGAAAACAAAACCGACCTGATATACGTTTTAGAGGCGAATACAATTCCCGGTATGACGAAAACCAGCCTTCTTCCCCTTGCCGCGGAGTATAGGGGGATCGATTTTACAGAGCTTTGCCGCAGAATGGCGAGGTAGAGCAGGATCCCTGCGGGAAGTGATATTGCAAGGCAGTGCCTTGCAGTGATATTCTTTGCTAAGGCAAAGAGTTTTAAGGGGGGGGAGAGCGGCTAAAACTTAAAGACGGCGCTTGTCATTTGGTCGGTATCGGGGTGCAGGTAGTGAAAGCTGCCGCCTGAGAATATGTTAGTTTCGTCGTAGGTTTCATACGGAGAAAGGTATACGTTTATGTCGCTTGGCGCAAAGAATTTAAAGCTTTCCTTATTCTTCGGACCGTGGTTGCCGAGAATTACCGCTTTGCATCCGTCAAGCATTTTTGAGACGTAGAACGCGGATTTTGCTTCCATAACCGACGATCCGACAAATGTAAGAGAGCTTTCTCCAAGGGTTACCTTTACAGCAATCGGAGGATGAGTGGAGCGTTCAAGTAAGGTATACGGCAGGGTGTCTATAACGGCTTTTTCAAACTTAACCGCCTCGCCTCTTACAAAGCTTACTATCTCCGCTTCTCCATCTGCTATCCTTACAATTGAATGATAGAATGAGCGCTCGCTGTCTGTTTCGGGAATGGGAAGATACAGCTTTTCGATATACCCTACCGAAAGAAGATATTTTATCGTTCCAATGTGTCTGCTGTGGTAGTGCGTGAACATATACCCGCTGAGCTTTGTTTGGTAGTATCTTGTTTCGGAAAGATCAAGAGTGGGGACGGGGAGTGATTTAGAGCCGTTTCCTATATCTATATACAGACTTTTTTCTCCGCTTGTAACAAGAAGCCCCTCAGAGCTTTCGGTTGCAGTGTAAATGACCTCGCCTCTGCCCGAAACCGAGGCGGAATGTATCTGTACGCAGGACGCAAATATAACGGTGCAGAAAAGAAACGCGGCAAGAGGGGATGCGGGATTTCTTATTCCGCGAAGCCGTAAAAAGAGGATTATACAGATAAAAAGAATAAATAAAACGGTAAAGAACGGGTATCGGAGCGAGACGGTGGTTTCAAAGCTTTTTGTCATAAACTCAGAAAAGGAAACGAGAAAGCCGTAAAGCGCCTCAAAGAGAAAGACGGATATTTTTCCGATTATCGGAATTTTGCCGGTGAAAAATACCGCGACGAGCAGTATCATTGAGTAGTCGGAGCAGGGAACGGCTACAAAGTTAGCGGCAACCGAAATAAAGGAAACCTGCCCGAAATACATAGCGATAACGGGAACGGTGAACGCCGACGCGGATGCGCTTACTATCGTCGCGAGAACAAGGGGTTTAAACACCTTGTATATTCCTTTCATTTCACCGCTACGTGATTTATACAGTACCCCTCGCGCCCTTTTCGATACGTACTGAGCGGAGAGAACAAGACCGAGGGTAGCGAAAAACGACAGCAGAAAGCTGCACGAAAGCACGCTGCTCGGAGAGATCAGACAGATTATGACCGCCGACAGCATAAGCGCGGTTATACTGTCTCCCCTGCGCCCGAAAAAGCAGGGGATAACCGAAAGTATAAGCATAATAACCGTTCTTACAACACACGGTGTAAGTCCCGCAATACACATAAAGGCAAGACCTGCAAGAGAAACTACCACAGCCTTTGTTTTTCTTCCGGAGCGGGTTCTGTTAAGAAGAAAGCCGACCATTGCGGCAAGCATCGAGGTATGCATACCGCTTACCGCGAGAATGTGAGAGATACCCAGCGCGGACATATCGCGTTTTAAGGTTTTCGGCAGGTCCGACGTATCTCCCACAAAAAGCGCTATCGCGTAGTTTGCCGCTTCGGGGGTGAGACAGTCGCGCAGAAAATCCGACATTGCTTCCTTAACGGTATGCATTCGGTATAAAAAGCCCTTTTTGTTTTCGTCGGTTACCTGCTTTACCGTATCTGACGAGAGACTTAGATAAACGTTATCCGATAAAAGGCTCAGCGTGTCGGCTCCGAGCGCAGTTTCCGAGGCAGCTCCCACTGCGGCATCAAGCACTACCGTGTCGTATTCGTTAAATTCGAGAACAACGGTAAGATCAAGTATAGCCTTTCCCGTTACTCTTTCGCCGTCAATTTCTTTTAGCCTTACTCTGTGCATGGAACCGAAGCTTTCGGAGTAATACGTGCTTTCGATAACCGCCTTTACCTCTGCCGTTTTACCGATATATTTTTCCGCACGCGCCCTCGCGATAATCTGCGGTACAGAGACCAGAACTGAAAGCAAGACGGAAAACAAAAGCAGATAGGGGAGGACGTTCTTAAGCTTAAGACTTTTGTATCCGCAAACAAGGAGATAGATGCAATAGACAAGCACTGCGGCAGCGAAAATAAAAAAGTATATAAGGCTTAGCTTAAAAAGAAACAGAGAAACGAGAAAAGCCGCTGACAGTAATGCCAGCGGTCTGCAATAAAAGAAGCTCTGTTTAATTCCGGCGGAAAGCTTTTCCGTAAAGTTCATTTTAAGGTATCCTTTTTTGCAATGCCTTTTTAACTTCTTTTTCTTTTTTACCGTTTGGATAAACGGTATGTTACGTCAGTATTTTCCGTTACTAATGTCTCTGTGAATTACAACAACGGTTTCACCGTTTTCGCGCAGGTGAGTGGCAAGAGCCTCGGCAACGGTAACGGAGCGGTGCTTTCCACCCGTACAGCCTATGGCAACGGTAAGGTTTTTCTTGCCCTCGGAGATGTAATGCGGTATAAGAAAATCAAGCATATCGTAAAGCTTTTCAAGGAAAACCATAGTCTGCTGAAAGCTCATAACGTACTCGCGCACGGGTGCTTCAAGTCCTGTGTGAGATTTGAGCTCGGGAATATAAAATGGGTTAGGAAAGCATCTTACGTCGAAAACGAGGTCAGCCTCGGCAACGCTGCCGTTTTTAAAACCGAAGGACATTACGTTTATCGTCAGGTGCTTTCTCTTATCCGGTGCGCTTGAAAGCAGGGACTGTATATGCTCTCTTGACTGCGCCGCAGTAAGATATGTGGTGTCTATTTTGAAGTCGGCAAGCTCGAAAATATTTGAAAGCAGCTTTCTTTCAAGTATAAGCGCCTCGGAAACGGGAATGTTACGAAACGCCGAGAGGGGGTGTATTCTTCTCGTTTCCTTGTATCTGTTTATAAGAACAGAGTCGGTGCAGTGCATAAAGAGGACGGAGCAGTCGTAGCCGTGTTCCTTTAACGACTTTATCTCGTTTTCAAGAGGAGTAAAATCCGTTTCGCCTCTTACGTCAATGATAAAGGCGACGTCTCGACTTGAATTTGTTTCGGAGTACAGCTCGGCAAATTTTGAGATAAGGGCAACCGGCATATTGTCTATGCAGTAAAATCCCATATCCTCAAGCGTGTTTGCCGCGTTTGATTTTCCCGCTCCGCTCATTCCTGTAACGATTACGTAACGCATTTTATATTCCTTTCTGCTGCCGTAAAGCAACTTAGTAAAATTTTAACGGATTTTTGTCTTTTGCGCAAAATTTGTAGTTTTCAACCGTCTTCATTCCGCGGCTGTATGATAACACATTCCTCTGTAAGACGCACCCCTGTTTTTTCAAAAACCATATGTTTTATTATTTTCGACAGCTGTAAAAAGTCGGCTGTCGCGGCATTACCGATATTAACGAGAAAGCCTGCGTGCTTTTCCGAAACGCACGCGCCACCGACGGATAAGCCTTTAAGCCCACAGAAGTCGATAAGCTCTCCCGCGCTTTTTCCAAAGTAGTCGGGAGAAACGTTTTTATTCAGAGTAACGTAGTCCGGCTTTTTAAAGAAGCTGCCGACACTTTTAACCCCTATTGGCTGAGAAAGCTTTCGCTTTTCTTTGTTTTTCGACATTTTTGCCGATATTTCGCTATACGTACCCGGCTTTCCCTTAAAAGTGGCGGATAAAATTATCGCCCCGCCATCGGTCGCGTGGCTTAGGCGGTAGGAAAAGGGATAGTCCCTTGGCAGTCGCGTTTTAACCTCTCCGCTTTCGGGAATAAAGACCGAAAAGGAAACGAGACTGTTCGCTATTTCGCACCCGTAAGCGCCCGCGTTTGTAACTAAGGCTCCGCCAACCGTAGCGGGGATTGAAACAAGTCCCTCAAAGCCGGTAAAGGAGCTTTCAAGCGCAAGACTTGAAAGTTTAGGCAAAGAAACGCCGCAGTCGGCAAGGATAAAACCGTCTTTTACCGAAACACGGTTCATTTTTCTTGTGGAAATTACCGCCCCGTCAAGCCCCTCGTCGGGGAAAAGGATATTCGTCGCGTTACCGATAACGGTGTAACGCACCCCGTCGCTTTTCGCCGCCTTTACCGTATTGATTAACGCATCAGCGGTATAGGGGGTAACAAAAAACCGTGCGTCTCCGCCGGTGCCTATCGAGGAAACCGACGAAAGACGTAGATTTTCTAAATAATTTAAACAGCCTTTGTTTTGGGCGTCCTTAAGAAATAAAGAAAAGTCTTTTTTCATAGTACCCCAAAATTTGAGTTATGGTTGCCTATGGCAAGTTATGGGACACTTGCGTGTCGTTTGGTTGCCTTATATCGTAGGCTCCTTCCGCCATCGCAAGCGATGCCACCTCCCTCTCGGAGAGAGGCTTATGCACGTTATACTTCGCCGGAGAAAGCAAACGGGAGATAATTGATTGCTTTCCTTTGCGGAGTTGCGGTTTTGTTAGGCTCCTTCCGGGAGGGAGCTGTCCGCGCTTGCGTGGACTGAGGGAGAAGGCGCGGAACAAGGTATCTGTTTAAGCCTTTGTTTATAAGATACTCGCCTCGCGGTTTCGCTAAGTTAAAATTTAAGAAAAGTGTAAATTAAACCAAATCGAACTTATGGAAAACCTTTTTGCCCTTTTTGATGATAACCGGGTTTTCGAACACAGCCTTGTCAACCGCGTATGCTATGTCGGTTACCTTTTCGTCGTTAAGAGTTATACCGCCCTGGGTTATAAGACGTCTTGCCTCACCCTTGGACGCTGCGAGCTTACTTAAAACCATAAGGTCAACAACGCTTATTTTGCCGTCGGCAAAGGCGTCTGCCGAAACCTCGGTGGTAGGCATATCCGCAGATGCGGTTCCTGCGCCGAATACCGCTCTTGCGGCGTTAAGTGCCTTTTCCGCTTCCTCCTGCCCGTGGATAAGCTTTGTTACCTCGTAAGCGAGAACCTCCTTTGCCTTGTTGATTTCGGAGCCCTCAAGCTTTTCGTATTCTCTTATCTGATCCATAGGTAAGAAGGTGAGAAGCTTTAAGCATTTTATAACGTCTGCGTCTCCTACGTTTCTCCAGTACTGGAAGAACTCGTACGGGGGCGTTTTTTCGGGATCAAGCCATACGGCGCCCTTTTCGGTTTTACCCATCTTCTTGCCCTCGCTGTTGGTAAGAAGGGTGAATGTAAGACCGTAAGCCTCTTTACCCGTCTTGCGGCGGATAAGCTCAACACCGCCTATGATGTTGGACCACTGGTCGTCGCCGCCGAACTCAAGCTTACAGCCGAGGTCCTCGTTAAGCTTGTAGAAGTCGTAGCTCTGCATAAGCATGTAGTTGAACTCAAGGAAGGTAAGACCTCTTTCAAGTCTTGCCTTGTAGCATTCTGCGGAAAGCATACGGTTTACGGAGAAGTGTACACCGATGTCGCGAAGGAAGTCGATGTAGTTCATACCGAGAAGCCAGTCTCCGTTGTTGACAAAGGTAGCCTTTCCGTCGGAAACGTCGATGAATTTCGACATCTGCTTTTTAAAGCACTCAATGTTGTGCGCGATGGTTTCCTTTGTCATCATTTTGCGCATATCACTTTTACCGGAAGGATCTCCTATCATTCCCGTACCGCCGCCGAAAAGCGCGATGGGGTGATGTCCGTGCTGCTGCATGTGAGCCATGATCTTCATCTGAAGGAAATGTCCTACGTGAAGGCTGTCCGCGGTCGGATCAAAGCCGATGTAGAAGGTAACCTTCTCGTTTTCAAGTAATTTTTCGATAGCCTCGGGATCGGTAGCCTGAGCAATCATTCCTCTTTCTTCAAACTCTTTGTAAAGTCCCATTGTTTTTCTCCTGATTTATATTAATATTATTTTTTATCCTGTTTTATTATGACTACTTAAAAGTTAAGCTTACTCTGTGCGCGGTATCACTATGACTTACACCTTGCATTCGTTTTTAAGCAAGACGTAAGGTGCGTGCTTATTTCCCCGCCGCCGAGAGCATTTCGTCAGCCGTTTTTCTTACCGTGTCGGTAATGCTTATGCCGCCCATTATACGCGAAAGCTCGGAAATTCTTTCCTCTCTGTCAAGCTCCTTTACCGAGGTTTCCGCGCGCCCGTCCTTCTCGGCTTTAAGTATCTTGTAGTGAGTATCCGCATAAGCGGCAATCTGCGCCGAGTGGGTTATACATAATACCTGCGCAGACTTCGAAAGTCCGCCAAGCCGTATTCCTATTTTTTCCGACGTTTTTCCCGAAACACCGGTGTCTATTTCATCGAATATAAGCGTCTGAACACCGTCGCTGTCGGCGAGCACGCTCTTAAGCGCAAGCATAACTCTTGAAAGCTCACCGCCCGAGGCGACCTTTGAAAGCGCCTTAAGCGGCTCTCCGGGGTTGGTTGAAATAAGAAACTCAACGCTGTCGCAGCCGTTCTGCGCAAAACGCTTTTTGCCGTCCTCGCCGCTTATATCGGTTACCGAAACGTTAAACACGGTCTTTTCAAGGTCGAGGTAGTGGAGCTGCTCGGTTATTTCCTTTGAAAGCTTTTCGGCTGCCTTTTTTCTAAGCTCGGTTATTCTGTCTGCCGCCGCCGCTGCCTCCTTGGCTTTAGCCATAAGCTCCTTTTTCAGCTTTTCGACCGTCTCGCCGTTACTTTTTAAAAGCGCAAGCTCCTTTTTGGCATTTTCCTTGTATTCTAAAACCCCCTCTATGTCGGGAGCGTATTTTCTTTCAAGCCTTGATATTAAATCAAGCCTTGTTTCTATGCGATCAAGCTCCGCTTCCGGGTCGGAAAGCTCCCAATCGGTAAGGGCAGCCGCACTCTCCGCTATGTCCTTAAGCTCACAAAGGCAGTATTCAAGTCTTTCCGCCATTTTGTCTGCGTTTTCAAGCTGCTCGGAAAGGTGCAGAACTGCGTCCTTTGCCTTTGAAACAAGCTCGCAGGCAGAGCCTTCTCCATCGGTAAGACTGCGTTCTATCTCCGAGGTGTATCTTGAAATTTTTTCGATATTTTTTATCTTTTCAAGCTTTACGGCAAGTGTGTCTTTTTCGCCCACCTTAAGCTTTGCCGATTCAATTTCCGCAATCTGTCGGTTAAGCGTTTCGGTACGTTCCTCTATCTCGCTTTCGCTCTTTGTGCTTTGGCGGAGCTTCTTTCTTATTTCAAGCAGCTCTCCGTATTTTACGGAGTAGTCGCTTAAAAGCGGCTCTGTGCCTGCGTAAGCGTCGAGAAAATCAATATGCTTTTCCGGCGAGAGAAGCTTCTGGCTGTCGTGCTGACCGTGTATGTTTATAAGCAAGGCCCCGATTTCTTTTAAGAGAGAAACGGGAACGCTTCTTCCGTTAAGCTTTGCCGATGCCTTTCCGTCTGCCGAAAGAGTTCTCTGAAGGTAAAGTCCACCGTCATCTTCAGGATAAACGTCAAGCGCCGAAAGGTCCTTTAATACGCTGTCGGGTAGCTCTGAAAAGCAGGCTGAAACCAGTGCTGAGCTTTCGCCCGAGCGCACAAGCTCCTTTGCGCTTCTCGCTCCGAGAAGCAGGTTTACCGAGTCGATTATAATGGACTTTCCCGCTCCCGTTTCACCCGTGAGAACCGAAAAACCGTTTTTAAAATCAACGGTAAGCTTTTTGATTACGGCAATATTTTCAATGTGAAGTTCTGTTATCAAGGTTTTTACACCGCCTTATCGGTTTTTGAGTGTTATTGGATTAACGACTGCGCTGCTCGGTAAGACATTCCGTCCGCTCACCCCGAGCACCGCTGTTTTCCTTTATTTAAGATTTATAAGTCCCTGAAGCTCAAGTGAAAATGCTCTCGTCGCTTCCGCCGAGCGGATAACCAGCATTACGGTATCGTCTCCCGCGATGCTTCCTATTATCTCGGGATATTCCATGCTGTCAAGTGCCGCCGCCGCTGCCTGAGCCATTCCGGGGTAGGTTTTTACTACAACGAGATTTCCCGCGTGGTCAACTCCGGTTACCATTTCCTTAAGCATGTTTAAAAATTTAGCCGAATGGGTGTGGCTGTCTCTGCTGGATACTACGTATTTATATACTCCGAAGCCGCAGGATATTTTGGTCAGCTTAAGCTCGCGCACGTCTCTTGATACCGTTGCCTGAGTAACGTTAAAGCCAGCCTCCAGCAGCTTTTCGATAAGCTGCTCCTGCGTTTCAACCGTATTTTCGTTTATTATCTGAAGTATTTTTTCCTGTCTTGCGTGTTTCATTTCTGCCGTCTCCCTTGTTACTTTTGTTCTTTATACTAATCGCTTATTCTGAAAATTTGCGTCGCAGCACTCCGTAAAAGCCGTCCTCTTTAAGCTTTATCATACGGAGCACACGCTCGCCTTTAGTTATTTTTATTTCGCTTCCCGCAGAAATCTCTATCGACCTTCCGCCGTCAACCGTCATAATGCAGTCGTCTGAATCGACCGATACCGAAAGCATACTTTCCGGCGAGAATATAAGCGGTCTTGCCATAAGGGACTGAGTGCATATCCGTGTGATTTCTATACATTCAAGTGTCGGATCGATAACGGGGCCGCCCGCCGACATCGAATATGCCGTGGATCCGGTTGGTGTTGCGAATATAAGGCCGTCCCCACGGTATGTGTTTACCGGCTTTCCGTTACAGCAGAGACGGAATTTTATCATGTGCGTTGAA
>JAZRDX010000064.1:0-1845 GCA_045660565.1 Eubacteriales bacterium | reverse complement strand
TCTCCACCCCGCACTTGCTCCCTTTAAGGTTGCAGTGTTGCCTCTCTCCAAGAAACTTTCCGAAGAAGCTACAAAAGTTTACGAGCTCCTCGCTGACAAGTTTATGGTTGACTTTGACGATGCAGGCGCTATCGGTAAACGTTACCGCCGTCAGGACGAGATAGGAACTCCGTTCTGCATCACCTACGACTTTGACTCCGAAAATGACGGCTGTGTAACCGTAAGAGACAGAGACACCATGGAGCAGATAAGACTTCCCATTTCCGAGCTTAAGGACTACATCGCCGCAAAGCTTGAGTTCTAATAAACGAGCAGTATTTAACGCTTATTAAACAAAAACCGACAAATTATGACTAATTATCAAAATTTGTCGGTTTTTATTATACTTTAAATCAGCCGCGGCGCACATCATAAAAGCTATCACAAAAGCTTTATGCTCAAGATATTCCAAGCATAGCCGTTAATGCAGTTTTATCATCGAGCTCTTTTCTGTTTTTTATCAACGCTCACTTCTCCCGAAGGAGCTTTTACGATTGTATTTTCAGGTGTAACGACAGAGCGCGTCGCGGACACTGCGGCAGACGGAGACATACCGAACGCCTTTTTATACGCTCTGAAAAACGACGAGTACTCCGAAAAGCCGTACCTTGAAAAAACATCCGACGCTCGTGCGCCCTGCGATATTTCGCGACGGGCAAGCAGGAGACGTTTTTCGGTTATGTATTTTTTGGGGCTTTTTCCGAGATGCTTTGAAAAGATATGCTGAAGGTGGCTTTTGCTTATAAACAGCGCGCTTGAAATATCCTCGATAGATGCGTACACGCCTTACAACATTAAGCTTCAGGGAACAAAGGGTACGTACTCCACCAACACACTTTCCTACAAAATGAAATACATAGTTGACGGCGAAAACCCGGAGCAGCCTCTCGTTAAAGAACCGCTTAAGAACGAGAACGGATACCCGATGTACTGCTCGGAAAAACTTATAACGCACGAGGAAGAAGCAGCGCATGGCGGAACTGCCTTCACCACCGCGGTCGAAAAGTACTACGAAATGATTTACGCACGGCTTACCGAGGGCACTCCCCTTGCGCTTGATCCCCTTGACATGGCAAAAATAGTCAGTGTAATGGAGACGGTACACGCACAAAATCCTATGCCAAAAACGGTTAAGCTTTAACAGCGTTACAACCTATAAAACACATTTTCAAGCTGTTTTTTCACAGCGGAACGGAGACGCATATGTACAAAATAGCAATACTCGGATGCGAAAACTCACACGCCGACGCATTTTTAAATTTTATTTACAACAAAAAGACGGTAACCGACGTAGAGGTTATCGGCGTATACAGCGACGAACCCGAAACGTCAAAAAAGCTTAGCGAAAAATTCGGGGTTACCGCCGCAGAAAGCTACGACGCCTTCGTCGGACAGGTTGACGGAATCATTATTACGGCAAGAGACGGAAAAAACCATCTTAAATACGCCGCGCCTTACATAGAAAGCGGAATACCGATGTTTATTGACAAGCCGATAACCAACTCGGAAGAAGACGCTGTTGAGCTTATGAAACGGTTAAAGGCGTGCGGTAACAGGTTTTCGGGAGGCTCCTCCATTCCGCTTTCCCCATCTATCGTAAAACTTGCTAAGGCCGTAAAGGAAACGGCTACCGAGGAGATTTACGGAGGGTATCTGCGCGCTCCCTTAAATATGGTCAACAACTACGGCGGCTTTTATTTCTACTCTCAGCATCTTGTTGAAATGGCGCTTACCGTATTCGCATATTACCCAAGATCGGTCAAGGCGTACCAAAACGGAAAAGTAGTTACGGCTATTCTCAGATAC
>JAZRDX010000063.1:0-10905 GCA_045660565.1 Eubacteriales bacterium | reverse complement strand
GTTAGTAACCCGTTGACGGGTGGCTTGTTGTCCTTTGCATGGCTGGCAGGCCAATTCAAAACGCACTTGTGCGTAGCCAGTAACGTTTAGGGCTATGCCCGAAACTGAAATACCCCCCGTTATACGGGGGGATTTTTATTTGTGAAAAATTTAAATGTTACGGAGAAGAAAAATGCTGCTTAACTGTAAATTCTGCGGAGGAGAGCTTGAAATAACGGAAGGAACTGCCGTTGCCGAGTGTAAATACTGCCGTACAAAACAGACGCTTCCGAAAGCTGAGGACGAAGGTCTTCATAATCTTTTTAACCGTGCAAACGCACTGCGTCGCAGATGTGAGTTTGATAAGGCGGAGACGGCTTTTGAAAAGATAATCGAGGCTGACGGAGAAGAAGCCGAGGCGTACTACGGACTTGTTTTATCAAAATACGGCATCGAGTACGTTGAAGATCCCGCTACAGGGAAAATGCTTCCTACTTGTCATAGAGCCTCGTATGATTCGCTTGTTGCCGACGAGGACTATAAATCCGCTCTTGAATATGCTGACGGGGAAAGACGAGCTATTTATGAGGAGCAGGCAAGGGAAATTGACAGAATACAGAAGGAAATACTCGCTCTTGCTCAAAAAGAGGAGACCTACGACGTCTTTATATGCTACAAGGAGACCGACGAAAACGGCAGAAGAACGCGAGACAGCGTTATAGCAAACGAAATCTATTATCAGCTTACCGATGCCGGGTTAAAGGTCTTTTATGCGGCTGTAACACTTGAGAACAAGCTCGGTAGGGATTACGAGCCTATAATATTCGCTGCACTAAACTCGGCAAAGGTCATGCTTGTAGTTGGAAGCAAGCCGGAATACTTTAATGCGGTCTGGGTTAAAAACGAATGGTCAAGATACCTTAAAATAATGAAAAAGGATAGAAAAAAGCTTCTTATCCCTTGCTACCGTGATATGGACGCATATGACCTGCCCGACGAATTTGCACACCTTCAGGCTCAGAATATGGAAAAGATAGGATTTATAACCGACCTTATCCGCGGAGTAAAAAAGGTAATGGAGGGCTTTAAGGATAAACAGCCCGCAGTTATAAAGGAAACGGTAAAAGAAACTGTTGTTAAAGAAAAGCCTGTGGTAATCAAAGATAGCGTAGTTAGCGGCGGTGTCGGAACCGCTTCGCTTCTCAGACGTGTATTTGTATTCCTTGAGGACGGAGATTTTAAAAGCGCTGATGAATACTGCGAAAGAGTACTTGATATAGAACTTGAAAACGCAGACGCTTATATCGGTAAGCTTATGGCAGAGCTTAAAATAAAAAAGCGTGAGCAATTAAAGGACGTAGAAACGCCGTTTGACTCGGATATTAATTATAAAAAAGCTATCCGCTACGGTGATGAAGCACTTAAAAAAGAGCTTGAGATATACATATCCGAAATAAACACCCGTAATGAAATTGCCATTAAAGAGAGTGTTTATCAAGAGGCGCTTGAAAATTATAAATGCTATGAGCTATCTAAGATGCAAAATGCTAAAGCAGCATTTGAATCTATTTCAGACTATAAGGATTCAGCAGAGTTAGCGCGAAGCTGTGATAAGCTGATTAAAGATATAAAAGAAAAAGAGCGGATTGAGAGTGAACAGCGAGAGGTATTTGCGCGTATTGAAGCAAAAAAGAGACAAAAGAGACTAATTATTGCAATTATATGTGTTTCGGTTTTCTTTGTAATGTGTTTTGTTTCCGGTATAATTTTTAATTCTACACAAAATTCTTCTGAAGCAGATGAAGCAGAGAATTTAAAGTTTACTATTTCCAGCGACGGAAAAAGCTATTCGGTAACCGGAATAGGAGAATGTACTGCAACAGATATTTATATACCGGATACATATTTAGGTAAACCGGTAACAAGTATAAGTTATATGGCATTTCATAATTGTCAAAATATTGAAACTGTAAGAATACCTGATAGTATTACAAGTATTGGTAAATATGCCTTTTCCGGTTGTGATAGTCTTAAAAAAATTACATTTGATGACGATACCTCGTGGTACCGTACAAAAGAAGTTAATGAGTTTACAAGCAAAAACGGCGGTCATATCACGCAAGTTTCAAATGCATCTACAACCGCAAAGCTGTTTACTGAGACATACAAGGATAGCTTTTGGTACAAAAAATAAACAAAAAAGGAACAGCTCGCTGTTCCTTTTTATCATTATACCAATTTTCTGAGATAGTTAAGCCCGTTTTTAAGTGCGTATTCCGTATCCTCCGGGCCTTCGAATTCAAGGCTTATAACACCGTCGTATCCCGCCTTTTTAAGCGCAAGAACGCAACTTTTAAGCGGTACTATTCCATGTCCGATAACCGTTCCGCGTAAGAAATTACCGCCGGAGGTTTCCATAAAGCCTTCGGGTTTTACGCCCTCACCGCTTTTGAAGATAAAATCCTTTGCGTGAATGTGAAAAGCGTAAGGAGCGGCAATTTTAACGGCATCAATAGGACTTACGTCGGCACAGAGGAAATTGCCCATATCGCAGAGCCAACCGAAATTTTTGTGGTTTACTGCAAGTATAAGCTCCTCAACTCTGTTTGGTGCCTGGAAAATATGGCCGTGGTTTTCTGTGCAGGTTCTTATTCCAAGATTTTCCGCGTAGTCGGCAACCTTGCGGATATAGGGAGCTAATTCTTTTATCGCGTCGCGGTAGCTGTATAAATGCTCCTTTGGAAGCGCCCAGCAAACGTCGTGGCGAAGAACCGATGCACCGAGCACTTTTGCAACGTCGAGACACGCGCAGAGACGCTTTACCTCAGCATCCATATCACCTGAGAAAAAGTTTGCGCTTACCGTGTACGCATAGATTTCAAGACCGATTTTGTCGCAGTGCTCCTTTATTTCGGCGGCTGTTTTCAGCGGATCGTTCGTTATACCCCAGCCGGGATTTTCAAGATTAATAAACTCTATTCCGTCAAATCCGAACTCCTTTGCTTTGTCGCAAATATGAAGATAATCGCATTTTGTTTTCTTTATATAGCTGCTAAAGCTGTAACTTGAAACTCCGATTTTCATTTTGTAGCTCCTTTATAAATTTTGAAAAGAACCGCAAGATTTTAATGTCCTGCGGCTCTGTTTTTTTGCTTAGAAGTTTTTGTAGTAGTTAATAAGGCAACCGGAGAGAATTATCGTCTTCTCGTCCTTTGTAAGAGTAGGAAGGTTAAGCGTTATTTTCTTTAAGCCGCTATCGGTAACTACGTACGCGGGAAGCGTTTCCTTGCCCTCGCTTACGGCGTTCTTGATACCGGGTACGAATATAAAGCTGTCGTTGTCAAAGGGGAGAGCGTTTTCATCGCAGTCAAAGGTAAAGGGAAGCATACCCCAGTTAATAAGGTTGGAGCGGTAACGCTTGGTTGCGTACTCCTTAGCTATGTTAGCCATACCGCCGAGAACCTTCTGGCAGGAAGCCGCCTGCTCACGTGCGGAACCGTCGCCGGGCTTAACCGCGTAAACAACAGAACCTATAAGAGCCTTTTCGGGAGCGTCAAAGCCGCCGTTCTTTATCGTTTTATATACCTCGGCAAGTGTATCTCCGCTTCTGTCTGCGTTCATAGCTCTGATAGCCTTTGCGCGTCCTACGTAAGCGGGATCCTTTCTCGAAAGAGTGAACTCGGAAAGAGCCTCGGGGTTAGAACGGTAGGACGAGGTCTCACCGGACGGAATAAGCTCGTCGGTGGTGGTTACGGGATCCTTTATAACCGATGCGACACGGATAAGAAGGTCGTCGGTAAGAGCGGGCATTTCCGGCCAGTCCTTGATGTTGGGACCGAAACGAAGCTCCTCGTCGGCATTTGCCTTGCCAAAGCCCTTGTATACTCTGTTTCTGTAAACGGTGTCGTCAAACTTGTACGCAGAGGGCGTGTAGCTTACGTTAAGATCGGTCGCCGCGGTGAGAATACCGCCGTTTTTAGCTGTTGCGGCGATGGAGCGTGCGTCCATAAGAGCAACGGACGCGCTCTGTCCCGCACCGGGCTTGGAGCCTTCTCTGTTCGGGAAGTTACGTGTGGAATGACGGAGACTGAAGCCCTTGTTCGAGGGAACGTCGCCCGCTCCGAAGCAGGGACCGCAGAACGCGGTACGGAGCGTAACTCCGGATTCCATAAGAGTAGCGGCAAAGCCGTTTCTGATAAGATCGATATAAACGGGCTGAGACGCGGGGTAAGCAGAGAGAGCAAACGCGCCGTTTCCGATAGAGCCGCCCTTTAAAATGTCAGCGGCAGCGGTTAAGTTGTCGTACGTACCGCCCGCGCAGCCTGCGATAACACCCTGGTCGGCGTATATTCTGCCGTCCTTACCGAGCTTGTCGGAAAGACCGTAGTCTTTAAGTATAGAGGAAGCGTTTTCCTTAAGCTCATTGATAGAGAATACGTTAGACGGATGCGAGGGAAGAGCGATGTTACATTCAACCTTCGAAAGGTCGATCTTAACCATTCCGTCGTAGTATGCGGTACCCTTAACGGAAAGCTTTTTGTAGTCCTCGGGACGGTTATGAAGCGCAAAATATTTTTCGGTTACCTCGTCGGTTTCCCAAACGGAGGAGAGACAGGTGGTTTCGGTGGTCATAACATCGATACCGTTTCTGAACTCAATGGGAAGAGCGGAAACGCCGTCTCCGATAAACTCAAGAACCTTATTCTTAACAAATCCGGAAGCAAAAACCGCACCGATAAGCTCAAGAGCAACGTCCTGAGGTCCTACACCCGGACGGGGAGCGCCGGTAAGATATACGCATATAACCTCGGGGCGCGCAACGTCGTAGGTTTTACCGAGAAGCTGCTTAACAAGCTCGGGACCGCCTTCGCCTATCGCCATAGTACCGAGAGCGCCGTAACGGGTGTGGCTGTCGGAGCCGAGAATCATTTTTCCGCATCCGCTCATGGTTTCGCGCATATAGGAGTGGATAACCGCCTGATGTGCGGGAACGTAAATACCGCCGTACTTTTTAGCCGCGGAGAGACCGAAAACGTGGTCGTCCTCGTTGATGGTACCGCCGACAGCGCAAAGGCTGTTATGACAGTTGGTGAGTACGTAGGGAACGGGGAACTCCTTAAGTCCGCTCGCTCTTGCTGTCTGGATAATTCCGACGTATGTAATATCGTGAGACGCGAGAGCGTCAAACTTGATTTTCAGGTTATTTTCGTCTCCCGATGTATTATGAGCCGATAAAATTTCATAGGAAATAGTATTTTTTCTTGCAACGTCCTTTGGAACGGAGGATTCTTTTTCGATTTTTCTTCCGTCGGTAACGAAAACGCCGCCGCTGATAAGCTCTGCCATTTTAATAATTCCTTTCGCTTAAAACAATTTTTACAGAAAATATTATACAGTAAAAGCGAAAAAAAGTCAATAGTTTTAAATTTATTTATAAAAAATATAATATAGGTATTGCAAAAAAAAGAAAAAAGGTATATAATATATAATTATAGTATTATTATGGAGAGGTATGCGATGGACATAAGAAACAAGGGGCTTGAACCTTCATATAAAATCAAGTGCGCGCTAAGGCTTTCATCAGCGCTTTCTGCTCTTGCTTTAGCCGTAATGTTTTCACTTGCCTTTTTTCTGCATTTTGAATCCGACACCTCTCTTTTTAAAAGCGGTAGCCGACTTATATACGTTACCGAAATCCTTTCGCTGGTTTTTTCCGCGGTTTTAGCCATTTTAACATTTATACTTGTGCCGAAATCCGAAGGAGTGCCGCAGGTATTCCCCGAGGAAGCGGAATATAAACCGTATTACAAGGTAGAACCGACGCCGCTTAAGCTGTCAAGATATCTTGCGGCGGCACTTATTCTTGCAGAGGGAGCAGTAAGAGCTTTTCTTATCCTAAGCGGAAAGCTTCAGATATTTATTTCCCCGTTTTTAGCGGCGATAATGCTTGTGCTTACGGTACCGCTTGCGCTTTTTTTCCTTCCCGAGATAGTAAATAAACTTACGCCCGGATACGAAAAGACGCATCTTTGGTGCGGAATGCTTGGGATAGGCTGGTTTGTTCTTAACGTTATTAACGGATATTTTAATAACACGGTAGCTCACTCCTCACCGTACAGAGCGCTTTGTCAGCTTACCTTCCTTACAGTTATGGCGGCACTGCTTTATGAAATCAAGCTTCACACCGATACTCCTTTTAAAAGAGCAAGACTCGCTTCGCTTCTCGCCGCGTTTCCTGTCTCGGCGGGTTTTACCTTGGGAAGAATAGTTATGCTGATTTCCGGAAAGGCTGTTTCGGCAGACGATACGGCTACTGTATTTATTTTTGTCGGACTTTCCGTTTATCTCGGTGCAAAGCTTTTTTTCTACGACGAGGACTGAAAAACGGAGCATTACGTAAAAAATAAGAGAACGGAGAAATCAAGATGATTGATATATTGAAGCTTTTTAGGGCAGTATTTCTGCTTTTCTGCCTGATAATCCCCGGTTTTATAATGAAAAAAACAAAGCTTGCTGACAATAAGACGCCGCTTGCGTTTTCAAATGCAGTGCTTTACATAACACAGCCGGCGCTATTATTCGTAGGCTTTTTCAGACCTTACGATAAAGCTATAATGAGCGGTGCAATAGCAGTTTTTATATTTACGTTTGCTGTTCACGCAATATTTTTGCTTACTGTAATTTTCTTTTTCAAAAAAGCACCGAAAGAAACAGCAAAGGTATATCGCTTCGGAAGTGTTTTTGCCAACGCAGGTTATATGGGTATTCCGCTCATTACAATGATATTCGATGCGGATGCGGCGATATACGCGTCGGTTTACGTTATTGGATTTAACTTTTTCTGTTGGTCGCTCGGCTGTCTTATTTATTCGGAGGACAGATCGTATATATCAATCAGAAAAATGTTTTTAAACGCCGCAACGATACCGACTATACTCGGAATAATAGTTTTCGTTACGAATCTCTATTCGTACATTCCGACCGCCGCCTCGTCGTTTATTTCCGATGCTCTTACCATGCTTAAGGATACCGTTGCTCCTATGTCTATGATGGTAATAGGAATGAGACTTGCCGACCTTAAGCTCAAGGGAGCGTTTAATGACGTATATCTTTACCTTGGACTTTCCCTGCGTCTCGTTATATTCCCCGCTATGGTATTCTGTGTGCTTTTACTGTGTAAGACGCTCGGATTTTATAATGAGATTGCTTTCGCGGTAACGCTTATTTGTGCCGCAACCCCAGCCGCCTCGGCAACCTGTATGTTTGCGGAAAAATTTTCCTCGGACTCGGTTACGGCATCAAAATTTGTTTCGATAAGTACTATTTTATCACTTGCAACAATGCCACTTATGGTAATGCTTTTAAAGCTTTTATAATTCGTCGTTTAAACCCATTTATTAAAAAAGTTAAAAATAATACCGTTTAAAACGGTAACAGGAGAATATATATGGATAAAAAAGACTTTTTCCCCTTTGACAGCGAGGAGCAGTGCTTAGCACTTGCAGAGCTGCTTTTCCCTGACGTAACCGAAACACCCGAGGAGTGTATCGCACGCTTTCCTGCGCGACAGCTTCCCGAGGGAGCAAAGGTAACGCGTTTTGCGCCCAGTCCCACGGGATTTCTGCATTTCGGCGGACTTTTCCCGACGACGGTAGGTGAGCGTCTTGCACACCAGAGCGGCGGAGTGTTTATACTCAGAATAGAGGACACCGATGCTAAAAGAGAGGTAGAAGGCGCCGCAGAAAGCCTTATAAATACCCTTAAACATTACGGCATTAACTTTGACGAGGGCGCGACAGCCGACGGAGAAACGGGAGTTTACGGACCGTATCGCCAAAGTCAGCGCGGTCCTATTTATCATGTCTTTGCAAAGCAGCTTGTTAAAGAGGGTAAGGCTTATCCGTGCTTTACAACCGAGGAGGAGTTAAGCGCTCTTAACGCGGTTGATAAAAAAGAGGAAATTAAGTCGAAGGACTGGCACGTAGACGCAGAGGAGTTAAGAGAGCAGCTTCTTGACCAGCGCCGCTTTACGCTTGACGACGTTAAGAAATCGCTTGAAAACGGAGAAAGCTTTGTCTTAAGAATTAAATCCGACGGAGATATTTCGGTAAAAAGACCGTTTACCGACCTTATAAAGGGCAACCTTGAGGTTCCGGAAAACGACGAGGATTTCGTTCTTTTAAAGAGCGACGGAATACCGACCTATCACTTTGCGCACGCGGTTGACGACAGACTTATGGGAACGACACACGTTATAAGAGGCGAGGAGTGGCTCCCGTCTCTGCCCAAGCACATTCAGCTTTTCCGTTACCTTGGCTTTAAGCTTCCGAAATATATGCACATAGCTCAGATAATGAAGCTTGAAAACGGAGCTAAGAAAAAGCTTTCAAAGCGCGATATGGGCGCCAATATGAACGACTACAAGAGAATGGGCTATACTCCCGACTGCGTTGTGGAATACGTTATGACGCTCCTTAACTCAAACTACGAGGAATGGCACGCGGCAAATCCGGATAAAAAATACACCGATTTCCCGTTCTCAATAAAGAAAATGAGTACATCCGGCTGTCTTTTCGATTTTGATAAGCTTAATGACGTAGCAAGAAACGTCGTTTCGAAATACACCGCTAAAGAGGTTTACGACCTTACCTACGAATGGGCAAAAGAGTTTGACAGCGACTTTGCACAGCTTTTAGAAAGAGACGAAAGCTACGCTACCGCAATATTCTCGATAGGCAGAGGCGGTAAAAAGCCGAGAAAGGACTTCGGTGCGCTCGGCGAGGTTAAAGCCTATATGGGATTTTTCTACGACGAGCTTTTCGAGGTAACCGAGCAGCTTGACGAGAAATACGATAAGGCTGACGTTAAAAAGATACTGATTGACTTTGCTGAAAACTACGACGAGAACGACGACCAGAACGTCTGGTTTGACAAGGTAAAGGCTGTTGGTGAGGCGCTTGGATACGTTTCCGATATGAAGGCGTATAAGGCAAGCCCCGAAAGCTTTAAGGGTAACGTTGCTGACGTTTCCTCGTTTATAAGACTTTCGGTTACGGGAAGACTTAACTCCCCCGATATGTACGAGGTAATGAAAATACTCGGAAAAGATAGGGTAGTAAAGAGACTTAAAGCGTTTGCGGAAAAGCTTTAAACAGCAATCTTTAAAAATTAAAATGAGACTGATAAAAAGGATGGATATAAAACCATGGAAGAAATAAGCTCGAATTTTATACACGATATTATAGACACAGACCTTGCAGAGGGAGTAAACGATACAGTTCACACACGTTTCCCTCCCGAGCCTAACGGATACCTTCATATCGGCTCCGCAAAGGCTATATGGATAAACTATACTACCGCGAAGAAGTACGGAGGCACCTTTAACCTTCGTTACGACGATACAAACCCCGCTAAGGAGGATAACGAGTACGTTGAGTCCATTTACCGCGACCTGACTTGGCTCGGCGCTACTCCCGACGGAGGTATCTTTTACGGCTCCGATTACTTTGATAAGTGCTATGAGTTTGCAGTAAAGCTTATAAAAGACGGAAAAGCGTACGTTTGCGACCTTTCCGCCGACGAGCTTCGTGATTACAGAGGAACTCTCACCGAGCCGGGAAAGGAAAGCCCGTACAGAACGAGAAGCGTAGAGGAGAACCTTAACCTTTTCGAAAGAATGAAAAACGGTCAGTTCCCCGACGGTTCAAGAACGCTCCGCGCAAAGATTGATATGGCGTCTCCTAATATAAATATGCGAGATCCCGCTATTTACAGAATAGTGCATACCTCTCACCACCGTCAGGGTGATAAGTGGTGCATTTATCCCCTTTACGACTACGCTCACCCCATTCAGGACGCACTTGAGGGAATAACCTACTCCCTTTGCTCGCTTGAATTTGAGAACCACAGACCGCTTTACGATTGGGTTATAGATAATATCGGTATATTTAATCCGAGACCGAAGCAGAGAGAGTTTGCGCGTCTTAACGTAACCTATACCGTTATGAGTAAGCGTTATCTTCGTAAGCTTGTTGAAACAGAGCTTGTTGACGGCTGGGACGATCCCCGTATGCCCACTCTTTGCGGTCTCAGAAGAAGAGGATACACTCCCGAATCTATATTCGAGTTTATCAGACGTACCGGAGTTTCCAAAGGAAACAGCCTTGTTGCGATAGAGCAGCTTGAAGCTTGTATAAGAGACGAGCTTAACCTTAGCGCAGAAAGAAGAATTGCGGTTCTTTCTCCGATAAAAGTGGTTATTACCAACTATCCCGAGGATAAGGTTGAGTATTTTGAGGTTTCAAATAACCCGCAGAATCCCGAAGCAGGAACGAGAAAGCTTCCGTTTACAAGAGAAATATATATTGACAGCGACGACTTTGCCGAAAATCCCCCTCCGAAGTTCTTCCGTATGAAGGAAGGCGGCGAGGTAAGACTTATGGGCGCTTATATCGTTAAGTGCAACGAGATAGTTAAGGACGAAAACGGTAAAATAATCGAAATCCGCTGTACAGCCGACCTTGAAGCGGCAAACGGCAATCCTCTTGACGGCAGAAAGATAAAGGGAACTATACACTGGCTTTCCGCGTCTCATTCTGACAAGTGCACAGTTAAGCTTTACGAAAAGCTGTTTACGATTGAAAACAGCGGAGATATGTCGGAGGATAAGACCTACGACGACTACCTCAATCCCGAATCGGTCGTTACTCTTACGGACTGCATAATAGAGAAGTCTCTTTGGGAGGCTAAGGACGGAGAGCGCTTCCAGTTCGTCCGTACCGGTTACTTCTGTAAGCATACCAAAAACGAACACTCCTTTAACCGTATAGTTACTCTTAAAGACGGCTCGGGAAAGAAGCTCTAATCAAATAAGCAGATAATAAATGGGAGGGGAAAACCCTCCCGTACGAAAAACAGCGAAAACCG
>JAZRDX010000062.1:0-1812 GCA_045660565.1 Eubacteriales bacterium | reverse complement strand
TACCGGTGAAACCGACCGTCTTTTCGGCTTTGTTTACGGACATCTTCCTTACCGAACGCTTGATTTTAAATTTGAAACGCATAACGTTTCGTCTTATCAGAGCGCGGCAACGGTAAACTACACGGTAAGCGAGGATTTTACCAGAATAACCGAATTTAAAAAGCTTACTCTCCAGAAAAAGGACGGAGTAACAACTATAATGAAGGAATATCCCCGTCAGTATGAAGGAAAGAACGGAGAAATACCGTACTATGCCGTTGCTTCCTCGGAAAGCGCCGAGATGTACGCAAGTTACTTAAAGCTTTCAAAGGAATACCCGAATCTTATTCTTGTAGGACGTCTTGCCGAGTACAAATATTATAATATGGATGCTGTTGTAGCCCGAGCAATGGAGATTTTTGAGTGAGACAGTGTTTTAACCGACGCTAACCAGCGTAAAAAATAAACTGAAAGGTTTTACTTATGGAAAAATTAATTACCTTTGCGATACCCTGTTACAATTCGGAAAGCTATATGGAAAACTGTATAAAATCCCTGCTTTCAGCGGGAGACGATACGGAAATCCTTATAATTAACGACGGCTCGAAGGACAGAACCGGTGAAATCGCTGATAGATACGAAAGGGAGTATCCTAATAAAGTAAGAGCGGTTCATCAGGAGAACGGCGGCCACGGAGAGGGCGTTAATCAGGGAATACGTCTTGGACGCGGAATGTATTATAAGGTCGTTGACTCTGACGACCGTCTTGATCCGAAAGCGCTTGATACGCTTCTGAACCGTATAAGAGAGAACGTTCAAAACGGTGTAAACGTGGATATGTACGTAACGAATTACGTATACGATCACGTTGTGGATAATACGCAGAGAACAATGAGCTATAAAAACATCTTCCCGCACGAAAAGGTTTGTACGTGGGAGGACACAAAAAGCTTTGGAATTTCAAAATACCTTATGATGCACTCTGTTGTTTACCGTACGGAGATACTTCGCGAGCTTAAGGTAGAGCTTCCGAAGCACACGTTTTACGTTGATAATCTCTATATGTATTGGCCATTTCCGAGCGTTAAGACCATATATTATATGGATCTTGATCTCTACTATTATTTTATAGGCAGAGACGACCAGTCGGTAAATGAGAAAAATATGATTAAGCGCATTGACCAGCAAATAAGAGTAACCAAGCTTATGACCGAGTGCCACGACCTTAATGAGATTAAAAAACAGAGTAAACAGCTTTATAACTATATGTTCCACGAGCTTGCGATGATGTATACCATATCTACGGTATTTCTGTACGCTTCGGGAGAGAAAGAGAACTTTGAAAAGGAAAAGGAGCTTTGGGCATTCCTTAAGGAGAGGGATATACAGCATTACCGTAAAATGAGAAGGATCACTATCAATGCGTGGACGCATTTCCCGGGAAAATTCGGCCGTTGGCTGACTATCAAAGGATACCGCATCGCGCAGAGAATTTTCAAAATGAACTGAAAAATTTAATTCATCTAAAACACCGAAAAACGTAATTTTCGGTGTTTTTTGTGTAAACGAAAACCACGCGATAGTCGCGTGGTTCAAAAGAGGCTATAGCCGATGAGTAGAAAGCAGATAAAAAGATAAGTGTAAATCTTTTTGTGTGAAAGGCTCCCTCTGGGAGGGAGCTGTCAGCGAAGATGACTGAGGGAGAGTGCGTATACATTATGTATTTAATTGGTTTGAAGTAACCAAAAATTTAATAAATCCGCGTTCTCCTTTCGACACGCATTCGCGTGCCACCTTCCTCCCGGAGGAAGGCTTTTGTTAGTAACCCGTTGA
>JAZRDX010000061.1:0-16781 GCA_045660565.1 Eubacteriales bacterium | reverse complement strand
ACTTCGATATCCCTCCGTATTTGGTACTATACTAATATATCACACTTTTTTGCAAAAGTCAATAAGAAAACTAAAATTTTTCCTTTTTCTCAAAACTTTTTTCAAAAAGCTATTGACAAAAGGATTTTTTTCTGCTATAATTATATCCGTTGCAAACGAATTAATGTTTGCTGCTATGGCTCAGCAGGTAGAGCACGTCCTTGGTAAGGACGAGGTCACCGGTTCGAATCCGGTTAGCAGCTCCAGAAAAGGACTTTACTTACGTAAGGTCCTTTTTCCTTTTTATATGTGTTTTTTATAAATGCAATACCGCTTTTGTTCTGTCCACACAAATTCGGGCAGTTCATTCACGGTATTGTCAACCATTCCAGTGAGTAAACACAAAGCGCCTATCTCAAATTGAATTTTAAAATCAGAACAATATAAAAAATCAAGGTCATCGCTTAAATGACCTTGATTTTTGTTTATATAGTCGAATAACAAAAAATAATTAAAAACTAATATTTATTATTTACTAATTTTACCTTCTATGCCCTATAAGGAAATAAAGGCTTCCGCTTACGTGCTCGCCTTTTAGGTACTCGCCGTAAAGGTCGTCCTTTACAAGCTTAAATCTGGGATCGTAAATCGGGGTTTCGTCCGAGTTTCCGGCAAGAGACACCGCGCCCTCGCATCCCGCTTCGGGGAACAGGCAGACCGTCGCGTCTTCAAGTCCTTTAATACTGATCGCACGGCGGTAACGGGCGTTTGCGGGTGCCGCCTCGCGGCAGGAAACAAAGCCGTCCTTTTGGTTAACGAACACACGGCACTCCCTATGCTCTCCCCTTTCAAAACGGTAAACGGAGCTTCCGTCCACCATTTCAGCCTCCTTGCCGCACAGCACGGGTGCGCCGAACGGGAATTTAAGCGACGTATCGGTGGTTGTGTTTGAGTTATAAACGGATAAATAGAGGGCGTTGTCGCGGCGGTAAAGAGCAATAGCCGGCGGCTTTACGTCGTCCTTTTTCTTTTTAAAGGTTATACTGTACCCGAACTCTCCCGCAGCCTTACGGAGAAGCTCGGTATCTTCCTTAACGTCTATCTTTACAAGTCTCGGAAATTCGGGGACGGTATTAAGCTTTTCGGCAGTTCCGTAGATAATTACGCCTATCCCTTCCCCCGCGAAGGCTTTAAGTCTTTGCAGAACCTCAGCGTTTTCGGGTACAGGAGAAACGAGTGTGCTTTTACGGTAAATATCAACCCCATGCCGGAGGAAATTATCGGTGGAAACGACACAGCAGAGCGGAAAACCGTCATTTATCGCATCGCATATAAAGTTATCGCCGAGGTTCATTTCTTTAAGGAGAGATGCGTCCTTTGTGGTCGTGTATTCACGCATAGGATAAACCCAGACGAAGGGGGCAGGTGCGTCTGCGGCGTCCTTTTCCGCCTTTAAAAGGTGGGGCAGGGGTTCGTTTACGCACTGGTCGGGCATCTTGCCGTAGGAATTATCAATGGAAAGAATGTTAAGCGAATTTGCGCTCTCCGTCTCGCCCTTTTCGTTAAGACGGGAAACCGCCATCGGCAGATATATATCGCAGGGTGAGCCGTCGTAGCGGTCGTACCACGGCGAATTTACCCACCACGGATCGTGAATGTAATATCTGAACGGAAATCTATCGCCCGGAAGCTCGCAGACTCTCGTCATGTGTCCCATGATTTCAAGCCCGTAGTTATCGTTTATTGCCGCCCAGGGTGAGTTCGGGGGCGCGGTAATATCAAGAGAGGCGTTATAAATATCGTAAAGCGGAACTCCGTCGCTTGCGTAGTCTATACCGACGGAATTATTGGTTCCTCTCGTCTCAAGCGGGAAGGAGCATTCTTTCCTGAACAGCTTCCAGAAATCAAACACCTGCTCACGGGTTTCGCTTAGCTTTTCGGGGTAATAACTTTCGCCGTCAAAGATTTTTCCCGTCTTATCCCACGGGTTTGCGCTGAAGCCGAGACCGTTTGAAAGCCAGAGGTAGTCAAAGCCCATATCGGTAAGAAAACACTGCGACTGACGTCCGAGGAAGGTGCCGAACAGAGTTCCCTCGGGAATACCGCTTGGGTATGCGGCATAGGGGCGTGTATCGGAATTAAGCATAGCCGTTGCGTCTACAAATCCGAATTTATCAAGAACGGAGCCTGACGAAATTTCTCTGTGGCGGTTATACTTAAAGTCGGAAAGGGCAAATTCAGGGCCTATATCAAACGTCTCCCCTACCCTTATTTTGACACCCGGCAGGGCTTTTTCACCCTCGTCCTTAAGTGCTGAAACGATTTCCTTAAGAATAGCGTAGGTCATTTTGGGAGCATTCGGGATATAATCGCGTTTTCTTTCGTGGAGCGACGTCTCGGTCGGCTCCCCCTCCTTAAGGTACGGAAGATTTGCTGTTCCGATAAATCTGCACCACTCAAATTCGTCGCTCATTACGCCTGCGTAGTCGAGAATTTCGCTACCGTCTCCCACCCAAAGCATAACGGAAACAGTTTCACGGTTTTTAAGCAGCGGCCTCCACTGCTCGAAAACCTTCGCACAGATGCTGCGGATATATTCCTTATCTGTCTTTTTGAAGGGCTTAAGGCTAAGCTCTAAAGTTATACTTTTAAACATGTTTTTTCTCCTTTGTTTTTGTGGGTTTTCACCCACACCTGACCGGCTTTTTAAAAGTCGGACAAACTTCAAAAACATTTTTGCGAGTTATCACTTAACCTCGATAAGCTCAATTCCGCTGATTTTCGCGAATTTACGCAGGGTATCCATATGATGTCCTGTGCCGAGCGCAAGGTGATGGGTAGGACCTGCCTCGCACCAGCGCGCAAGGAAGTCGCAGACGTCGCCGCCAAACGACACACGGGTGTTGGTATTTCCCGTTTGCGGTATCTCACCGGCAAGGGACGTTCCCTCAGCCGCTATCATGCGGAATTTGCCCGCGCGGTCAACGTTTATGCTGAGAAGCGTTATAGGACCGGCCTTAAGCGAGAACTCAACACCGATACCGCTTCCGGATTTTCCGTGATATTTCTTAAGCTTACGGAGTCTCGGTTTTCCCTCCGCTATCTTTATGTTATGAGGTCCGTCGTGTCCGATAAGAACGACGTCGTCATCCGTATCAAAGGGATGAATCTCGGCAA
The DNA here is from genome assembly GCA_045660565.1 of Eubacteriales bacterium. Taxonomy (GTDB): domain Bacteria; phylum Bacillota; class Clostridia; order Oscillospirales; family CAG-272; genus SIG673. Next base: position 13,625 of record JAZRDX010000061.1, on the reverse strand, counting down.
AGGAACCGCCGCCCCCTACGTTTTTCATTATAAGCATCGCCGCCGCAGTTTTAAGGTCAGCCTCTCCCGCAAGCGGTATTCCCGACGAGGTGAGAAGCGTGTTTCCTATGATAAGGTTAGCCGCAAGCTGCTCGTAAGGGTTATTCGGCTCGCTCTTATAGTAGTACGCAAGCGCTGCGAGCTTATTGTTTTCGACCAGCTTTTTGAGGGCTACCGACTGTCTTGACGAGTAAACGAGGTCATCCTCCTTTACGTAATCGGTAAGCGGATCAACGGACGGATCGCAGATTTTAAATACGTTCTTTATCTCCTCTATCTGCTCGGCTATTTCCGCGTCGGTAACCTCGCCTGAAAGTCTTGCAAGCTCGCATATCTCTATCATTTTAACGTGGGAGCCGAATGCCGCGGTAAACGCCGTAGGATCGGTGTGCATATCGTACATTCCCTCGTAGGTATGACCGAGGTAGCCTATGGTTTCGTACTTAAAGCCTGCCATAACCTTTGCGGCTAAAACCCACTGGTTTACCTCTTTCTTAATTTTCTCTGTCTGCGAGGACGAGGCTACGATACACGCGGGAATATTTTTACCGAGTCTTTCGTAAACACCCGCGATTTCGGGCATTGCGCAAACGTCGTCGTTTGCGAGCTGCATATAGGTGGTTGTATGTGAATAATCAAGATGTACAAGCGGCTGCACCGCGACGAGAACCTGAGGAATATCGAGGTAACGCGCAAAGGGAGCGCAGACCGCCGACGGAACGTAGGTCGATAAAATAACGAACAGAAGATCGGCGTCCTCTTTTTTAAGCTTCTTTACCGCTGTGAAAGCCTCGTCAACGCAGTCGATATATCCTGCGTCAACTATCTCACAGTCGGAGGCGTCGAGGAGATTTTTGAAATCCGTCGCCTTTTCCATAAGCTCCTCTTTGAGTCCTTCGAACTGCTGAAAATAGATATAATGTCCAAGTGTTACAACTGCAATTTTTGCCTTTTCCATAGTAAATACCTCTCTAAGTAATATTTAATGTAACTACATTTTAGCACAAAACGAGCGTTAAATCAAGTAACAAAATGTTCTTTTATAGGACTTTCTGTCCGTTTTTCATTGACAAGCGCTTTGTTTTGTGATATACTGAAATCAATAAAACCAGCCAAAATAAAACGAGGTCAGCTTTTATGATTATTAACTCTTTTTTTCTTGATGTTAAAAAAATACATATAGCTCACGAATTTATACTTGATCGCGCGCACCGATGCGAATACCCTTCGGGCAGAGGTCAGTTCGGTCTCGTTTACGCGCTCAGCGGAGGGGCGGAATACCGATTCTTCGACGGTTCGCGAGTTACCCTCGGTAAGGGGGACGTCATTTTTCTTTCATCCGACGCGGCATACGCAATTATAACGGAAAGAGAGTTTCGGCACTTTACCGTAAACTTTGACATTCACAGAAAAACCTCGCGACCTGACGTTCTTAACGCGCCATATTCTCTTTTAAAGGGAAAAAATACCGACCGCCTTGAGCATGACTTCAAAAAGCTGGTCGGTATATGGAGAGAAAAAGGAACGGGCTTTGAAATGCAAGCGACGGGAGCGTTATATACTTTACTTTCACATTTCTACCGAGATTTAACCGAGGAATCCGGCGAAAAAGACGCTCGACTCACATCGGTTAAGGAGTATATTGAACGTAATTTTGAGAAGCCAGTAACGCTTTCTTCTCTTTCATCACTTGCTAATATGAGCGTTACGAATTTCAGACGTGAATGGAAAAGGATATACGGCGGAACACCGTTGCAATACAGAGACGAGCTGCGTATCTACTACGCAAAGGAATATCTGTCAAGCGGATATTACACCGTTTCGGAGATAGCCGAAAAATGCGGTTATGACGACGTCAGCTATTTCGTGCGGTTTTTCAAAAGAAAAACGGGGCATACTCCGGGAGATATAAAAAAGCAATATTTGGGTTAATAGAAATAATAAAAGGCAAGATTTTTCTCGCCTTTTAATTTATATTTCACTGTTTTTATTCTTGCGCTTGTAGTTTTTTTAGTTCTGTTTCTAATTCTATCACTGTTTTCTTCTCTTTATCCGCAGCGCTTTCAAATATTGCAATCGACACACGCGTTTTGGTTCGTTCTTTTTTAATATTTACAAAGCCTTTAAAAAAGCAGATAAAAGGCATAAATGGTAATAGCGGCACCCCTACACCTACTAAACAAATAATCATAAACTCTGACGCAAAACATACCATACACACAATAGCATACACAATGTAGATAAAACTTGATGAAATTACAACTCTTCCCTCATAGGTATTTTCAATAAATATATTAGATATTTGTTCGTTTTTAATTAACGAAACTATGTATAAAGTTAATATAACCGCAGCCCCAATACCTATTACTCCAAGTAGAATGCTTAAAGCATTCTGCTTTACTTTGTTTTTTAACTCTTTCTCACATTGCTCAATATTTCCAGCACATTCATTAATAGCAGTATTGGAACTGTGAAGCTTTCGCTTTATCTCTTTAATTCTTTTTTGCTTTCTTTCATCAATTATTTCTTTTTGTTTCTTTGCAAGTTCAATACATTCAATTCTTCTTTTTTCGTCTACAAGAGTTAAATATTTATTAAACTCGGAACAATTTCTAATTGATATAGGAGATTCTAAAATTTCTTTTTCATTACATACGCCAAGCTTTACAGAACAAAGTCCCCAATACGCTCCGGGACAATTCTTGTCAATAGAAATTATCAAGTTATAATAATATTCCGCTTCTTTTAATATTTTATTTTTCAAAAGCCTATACGCAAATTTTAATAATCTATCTATTAGATTTGTGAGATTTCCGCTGTAATACTTGAGTACCTGTTTTGCAAATTCTATTCCGCTTATTTTCAACCGATAATTAACGTTTAACAGCATATCCATTATACGAACGACCTCGATGTCGGCATCTTCCGTATATTTTAAAAGTGTTTCAAAATCGGTTTTTATCCTCTCGGAAGAAACATCCAATATAATATCAACATCAACAGTAAGTCTAAGCGCATCGAGATTACCTTCGTCAACCGCAAGAACGTTATTTAAAACCTTTCTTTTAGCAACAATATCTTTGGTAGTCTTTACAAAAGCAAGATTATAAGCAATGTATCGGTCAACCTCGCCCGAATCCAGTGTGGTAAGTAACAGCTCAAAGGAATTCATATGTGCGGCGGCAATAACGTTATTAAAGGCTTCTCTGATTTTATTCTCTCTGTTAGAATAGGCAAACGGAAGAATCCTATCAAGCACATTTCTTTGCAAACTATCCGACACAAATCTAATATTGTAAAATAAATCAAGAATATGTGCAGCAAAATTCTTTGAAGAACAGTTTAAAAGCTTTTCAAGCAGTTCAAAGTCATTAAATCCGGCATTTGCGGAAGAAAGACACTTAATAAATACTTGCTCGTCGCTCGCTTTATTATTTCTTAGAATTTTACACCATATAGCCTCAGCACAAGAAGGGTTTTCGAACAGCACATCCTCAATAAGCTTTTCCGCACCGTTCCAATCTGCCGCCTTCAAATAAGTGTTTATAAGCGTTACCGACTGCTTTTCGCTAATGCTCGTTTCAGCTATCGCGCCCGCTCCGATTTCTCTTGTCTTTACAGAATTAACGGCAAGCGCCGTAGCTTTCTTCGCAATCTGTCCGCCCTCAATCTTGATGCGGTCAAGGCGTACGTTCTTGTTTGTTTCCTCAACAACACGCTTAATATGACGGTTAAGGTCGGAAAGGAAGGTCATATCCGACGCGTTAAGACACTGACGGGATTTGAGAACGGACGGCAGGTAGCCGGGGTTCATGTTTTTATAGACGACAACAAGGGAGTTTTTATGCTTTTCGCCCTTTTCTATCCTTGTTTTAAACCTACTCCATTCGTTTTTTATCCACACAGAAGAAAAGTATTCCGGCTTTTCACCGAATACAATCATAACCTTTGAGGTTTTTATAGCGTTATAGATGTACGGCTCGTACTGCTCGGAGATTTTATCACGCAGACTGACACGGCTGAAAAACACCTTATACCCTTCGTTAGTGAGGGCGTTGTAAAGGTCCTGCGCGTCAACACTGTCCTGCGTTCTTTCGATGCCGTTTTCGCGGTCGCTGTCCTTAAAGCTTATAAAAACATCGTACGGAGGCTCCTTGCTTGCCTTTTCAAGCCACTCAACTCGCACCTTTTCTATGTACTCCGACTGACTTTTGTAGGTCTCGGCTATATCCGAGGGAGCAAGTGATATTGCCTTTATAACGTCTTTTGATTTAACAAAGGCGTCCTCGGTTATATTATTGCAGGTAGGCACCTTTTTGTTTTCGCTTAAATCGGTAACGTATAAGATGCCGTTTGCGGCAAGAGCGCGACCCCAATGCGCCTCATGGCTGTTTTTGTCCTTTAAAAGAATATTTTCAAACAGCTCGGTAGCTCTTTCATAATCTCCGTCGCGCAGTGCAGCCCAAGCGTTTGCGCGGTCAACGGCGTGAACGTCATCGGCTGCGTCTATCTCCCATTTATTACGGCAGTGCAGACAAACGTAAAAATTCCCCTTACGCTCTATCGCGCCGCCGCATATCTCACATTTTAGGATTTTCATATTTACTCCTTTTTGCTATATGCTACATTTAACTGTATTTACAGCTTAGTATACCACAAAATCCGTCATTTGTCAACACTTATAGCTTCAATTATACCTATAACTATCTTCTTTTTTAGCCATAAGTGTTGTATTCTATTTATGTAAGTGGATATACTTTACATTAATCTTACTGCTGCGGTGCGGGAAGCTGTAAATTCGCTAAGCCTGCGCAGCTACCTCTTGGCAAAGGAATGGGGATAAATATGAACGTAGATTACAAGCTTATCGGCGAAAGAATAAAAAGGGCGAGAAAAGCCAAAGGAATGACACAGGAAACGCTTGCGGAGAGACTGAACGTAACAATCGGATACGTCAGTCAGTTTGAGCGCGGAATAACCAAAATAAGCCTCGACCTGCTCGGCTCCGTTTCCTCTGTTCTGGGCTGCGAGATAGCTACTCTCGTCTCGGAAAGCGCCGTTAACTCAGGCGAATATATTGAAACCGAGCTTCTTTCCGAAATAAAGAAGCTCAGCCCCCAAAACCGAAAATTTATTTTGGAAATTATAAAGCTCACAAACAATTTGACATAACGAAAAGGCGGTATCCCCACAAAAAAGGATACCGTTTTTTTATAAAATACTTGACAAAGCGAATGACGTGTTGTAAAATGAGTTTGTAAAGTAGTAAGCTTTAAAGCATATTTTATTAAGGTAAATTCCCTTATTTACAAAGCATCAAAAGATATTTCCGTGCCTTTTGCGGTACGAAAGCGGTGAAAGTCCCGTATGCTCCTTAAACACCCTCGAAAAATAGGACGGACTGCTGAATCCGGCGGTCGTCGAAACCTCTGTAACCGACACCCGTCCGTCTCTTAAAAGCTCTTTTGCCGCGGTGATTCGTGTCTGGAGAACGTATTCCATTATGGTAATACCGATTTTCTCCTTAAAAAGTCGGCAAAGGTAATATTTACTTATATAAGATGCCTCGCTCACCTTATTAATAGTTATTTCCTCGGATATATGTCTGTTTATGTATTCAATTGCCGCTTGCAGGGGTGATGCACTAAGTGCCGGCGCAGAGGTTAGGTTTTCAGCAATCAGCAGCATAAGCTGAAGCGCGGCAGAGCTTTTCTCCGCTTCTGAATATTTTTCATTATCCGAAACATCTCTTAGCTGCTCAAATATTCTTACCGCGCGGTCATACGTCTCATCCCCTGAGTTCAGCGCCGTTATAGAAAACAAACGGCAGGCAAAGCTGTGGTTTTACAAGGCAAAATAAGTAAAAAAAGCCTTCCCTTGTGAGGGAAGGGGGACCGCCCCGCGGGGGATGAGTAGTTGTTTATACGCCTCATCCGTCAACCTAAGGCTGCCACCTTCTCCCACCGGAGAAGGCAAATAAAAATCCCCCCCCGTTATACGGGGGGGATTTTTATTTGGTTTCAGAGTGTTTCACATACGAATCCCTTTAAAGCATTGCAAGTATCATTTCCTTAGGGCGCGCACCTACTGCCTGATTAACTACCTTACCGTCCTTGATCACAACAAGCATCGGAATACTGAAAACACCGAATTTTTCGGCGAGCTCCGGCTCCTCGTCAACGTTTATCTTGCCTACCTTAATATCGCTTCTCTCCTCTGCTATCTCGTGGACGATAGGTCCAACCATACGGCAGGGGCCGCACCAATCCGCGTAGAAATCAAGAAGCACCGCCTTATCCGAGCGGAGAACCTCGTTTTCGAAATTGTCGTTTGAAATTTTAATTACTGCCATTTTTGTTACCATCCTTTCTGTGTAGTTTTATGCATCAAAACGTTTTCTTATGTATATTATGCCGTGTTTTTATTTTCTTACACGGGTAAATTACTTTTCCTTATAGTAAAGCATACAGTGGCAAAAGCCCTCGAAATCGGGATCGTTAATCTGCTCGCGGAACTGCTTACACATACATTTTGTGTCCTCGTTTTGTATTCTTATGCAGGGGCAGTAGCCTCCCGTCCTCTTTAAGCCTTCTTTTACAAGCCTTACCGTTTCCCCGTCGGGATTAAATCTGATTTTCATTTTTTTACCGCCTTTCATTTTTCAGCGCAGAAGACCGCCCTTTGCGTTTTTAACAGCTTTTATCTCGGCATCTCCCTTTAGTTAGCCACCGCTAACCAACTATATTATACTCCTATTTTACCTGTTTGTCAATATTTTTACTGAATTTTTTATTTTTGCGTTAAAAATTTTTATTTACTTGAAAAAAACAAAAATATATGATATAATTATGACAATAAACGAAAGGAACGGGTTTTATGGCACTTCACGAATCGGGACAGATGTATCTGGAAGCTATATACGTTTTACTGCAAAAAAGCGACAAGGTTCGCGCTATTGACATAGGCGCTTACCTCGGCTACTCTAAGCCGTCCGTCAGCCGTGCGGTGGGTATACTTAAAAACGGCGGCTTTATATCGGTTGACACCGACGGTTATATTACGCTTAACGACTGCGGACTCACTCTTGCCGAGCAGATGTACGACAGACACACCGTTTTAACGCGTGCGCTTATTACCCTCGGCGTAAGCGAGGAAACAGCCGCGGAGGACGCATGCAGAATCGAGCACGTGATAAGCGACGAATCGTTTGCCGCGGTTAAAAAGTATTTTTCCGAAAATAAATAGTATGCGTCTTGAAAGGATTTTAAAATGGAACAAAACATAAACGCGCCGTGGATTGTTACCGATGAGGACGGAGTTACCGTTTATAACGTAAGCATTGACACCGGAAGCGGGGAAAGGGCTGTTGAAATAGCACTCCTTACCGACGTTCATTTTAACTCTATAAACGATAAAGACCGAGAGGAAAACCACGAGCTGGTAATAGCATCGTATAACGATCCCGTCCTTTGGCTTAAGGACGGAGCCTCCAAAGTCAATCTTGAAAAATGCTTTGACGTCTCAAAGGGAACTGACCAGATAGTCATAACAGGCGACCTTATGTCCTATCTTTCCTACGGAAACCTTGAGCTTGTTAAGAAGCAAATATTCGAGCCTTATCCTGATATTATGGCGGTTCTCGGAAACCACGACCCACTACGAAGCTGGAGAGCGTCGGTTGACGAGCGCGACACCCTTGACGAGAGACTTAAAATAATTGAGGATAATTGGATTCACGACATCTATTACACCTCTAAGGTTATAGGCGGCCGTGTAATGCTTATTCAGCTTGATAACGGTCTTAAAAGCGAATACGGCGTTTCCGAGGCGTTCTGGGAAAGACAGGTTGAGCCCCTTAAAAAGGACCTTGCCGTAGCAAGAGAAAAGGGATATGCGGTCTTACTCTTCTACCATATTCCTATTTCTGCGAGAGATGAAAAATACGATGCGTGCGCGCCTATTTTATCAAAAGGCATCGTTGCCAATCTCTCTTCAAACTATAATATAATAGGTCCCCGCTCCACGGGAGCCTCGAAAACCGTATACGAATTAATCATAAATAACGGCGATATTATTAAGGGTGCGTTTTGCGGACACATGCACGCAAATTACTACACCGAAATAAAGGCAGTTGGCGCTGACGGAAGCGAGTGCGTTATACCGCAGCACACTCTGACCGGCGTTCCTTACAACAAGGGACACGTAATGAAAATTAAAGTAAATTAATTTTAAAGGAGACAGATATGAGATACCAGCAGTACGATTTAACCGAGGACGCAAAGCTTGTCCTTAACTACATTGACGGTATGACAGACAGAAAGTACGACTACCTTCCGTTCTGGCTTACCATGCCGCACAAAAAGCCCGCCGAGGCGGAGCACTGTCGCGTTGACGATGCTGAGCTTGTAGGCTCATGGTTCGAGGCTGTTGATAGCCTTATAGGAATCCTCGGAAAGGTTGGAGAAACCGAAAACCTTTATAACGGCTTCCGCGCGCAGGTTCTTTCGAACTGGGGCGAGCACGGACTTCGCTTCCACAAGAAATTCCCGTGGACACACACCATGCACTCCTCTTTCCACGAGATGGGCTACATACTCCCCGCTCTTAACCGTCTCGTAAAGAACAACCCGAACGACGCCGAGGCGGAAAAACGTTCCTCCGAGCTTATCCGCGGCATGCGTTCCCTCGTTATTGAACGTAAGGTCCGCACCTTCTGGTCGGGCGACTCCTACGAAAAGGACCCGATATACGAGTTCCCGAACGACGTATATCTTATGGACGGCGGCTTTGACCTTTCGAGACACACCGGACGCGGTGAGCAGGCTATCCGTAACTCGGTTATGCTCCACGCTCTCGTTGACCGCTACGTAATCGCAAAGGACGAGGTAGCTCTTGACCTTGCAAAGGGTATGGCGAACTACCTTCTCGGTCCCTCCCGTTATTTCAACTACAAATACGAGTACTTCGGCCACGTTCACTCCGCTACCTGGGTTGCGGCAGGTCTTATCTACCTTGGACGCGTTACCGGAAACGGAAGATACCTTAACGCGGGTGAATGTATATACAAGTACACCCGTTCCCTCTCGTCGAGCTTCGGTTGGGTTCCCGAATACGCTCAGTGGAAGGATCCTAAGCTTGAGCACTGCGAAACCTGCTGCATAAAGGATATGGTTCTTTGCTGCGACGAGCTTATCAAGTGCGGCAAGACAGAGTACTGGAACGACTTTAACCTCTTCGGAAGAAACCACCTTTCCGAAAGCCAGATTAAGTACACGGGCTACGTTGTTTCCGACGACACCAAAGAAGACGAAAACGGACACACATTTAAAAACCTCAAAACACGTCTTCTCGGCGGATACACGGGCGGCTCGGAGCCGAACAGCATCTCTCTCGTTCGTTTCCGTTCTATCGCGGGCTGCTGTGTAGGAACCGGTCCTATCGCTCTCGGAATACTCTGGAATAACGTTGTTACCGAGGAAAACGGCGTTCTTACCGTAAACGTACACACGAAAAAAGATACCGACAAATACACCCTTACAAGCGAGATGCCTGATAACGGAAAAATTACCCTTACTCTTAAGACTGACGCGAGCGCGGGCTTCCGTCTGTACGACTGGATGGGCAAGGACGCAAAGCTTACCGTAAACGGCAAGGCAGTCGAGGCTAAGGAAGCAAATGGAGTTCTCTACGCCGAAAACCTCAGCGCGGGCGATGTAGTAGAGCTTATCTTCCCCATTGAGACGGTGGAAAAGAAGGAATTCTTCGCGGGCAACGAATACACCGAGTTCTGGAGAGGCGGAGATATGATAGATCTTCTCCCCCACGGCGAGCACGTCAGACTTTACCAGAGAGACAACAGTATTCCTAAGGTTCTTCCGCTTCCCGATGAGATCGAATTCACAGGAGTACCGGATAGAGGCCCGTCCCAGCTGACCAACGCAAGCGCATCAAAAAAGTAATTTAAAAGACAAAGGCAATATCTCAAAACGGGGTATTGCCTTTTTTATATGCGCGTATTGACAAAAGAGGGAAATGGTGATATACTTAAGAAAAAATCAGTTCAGGAGCAGATAAATGAAAAAAAGAATCTTGTCAATTTTACTTTGCGTTATAACCGTATTTTCCTCCGTTTGCCTTTTGGCATCCTGCGACACCGATCTTCTATCGGACAGAGAGACCACCGGGCTTTATTTCTTCCCTCTCCCGGATGGTAGCTTCGGAGTAAAAGCAGGAACCGCACTTTATCTCGAAAGCATAGCTCTTCCAAGCCAACATAACGGAAGAAACGTAACCGAGATACTCCCCTGCGCATTTGATGGAGCATATAATCTTAAAAGCATAAATATTCCGAATCACGTAACTAAAATAGGCGAGGCTGCCTTCAGTGGCTGCGTAAAGCTTACCTCCATAGTTATCCCCGAGACCGTAACGTCGATAGACAAAAGCGCATTCATCAGCTGCGTATCCCTTACCGAAATACGGTTTAAGGGTACCGAGGAGCAGTGGAACGCGATTTCAAAGGGGAGCGATTGGAACAGCAATACCGGAAATTACACGGTAACCTACAATTACACAGGTGAATAAACACAAAAAAGGAACTTCTGCTGAAGTTCCTTTTTTCATTATTATGCCCCGTACTCCGTTACTGTAACGTTGAGTGATATATACTTATTGTTATCGGAAATGCTATATCTGTATACGTAAAATTCAAGCTCATCTCCCACCTTCAGCGTTTTTAATTTCTGAGCGCTTAAAAACGAGTAAAGCGCTTCTCCGCTATATTCTACTCCGTTTACTTTTAAAGATGCTATCGCGTCATCAAGCGCAAGTCCCGCAGTTTCCGCATCGGAGCCTGCGTATATTCCTGTTATCCACCAAGCGGTAAGAAAGCGCCCCTCCAAGAATTTCCTTCCATAGGTTACCTCTATTCCGAGATTAGGTCTGCCCTTTACGTAACCGTAATTTATAAGATCCTCAATTATCGGCTTTGCCGTATCTACCGGAATCGCAAAGCCTATTCCCTCGATTTCCTCCGCAACGTACTTAGCGTTTACAATACCGACAAGCTGACCGCTCATATTGAACATTCCGCCGCCCGAGTTTCCGCCGTTTATCGCCGCGTTGGTCTGGAGAAGCGACATTTCGTATCCGTCGATTGAGAGAACTCTGTTTTTTGCCGATATTATGCCGTTTGTCGCGGAACCGCCGAGAGTACCGAGCGGGTTTCCGATTATAAGCACCTCCTCGGCAACCAAAAGGTCAGCGGATTTACCTATCGGTGCCACCTTAAGGTCACTCGCGATAATTTTAAGTATCGCGAGATCGGTGTTCTCATCTCTGCCTATCAGTGCAGCATCGTAAACCGTTCCGTTTGAAAGTGTAACCTTTATATCCGTGCCGCCTTCAATAACGTGGTTATTGGTTACTATAAAATATCCGTCGTTTTTCTTTTCGTCCTTTGAAATAATAACCCCCGAGCCGGAGCCAATGGACGATTTTATCGCGACAACTGTGCTTTCGGTAAGCTGATAAACGGTAGAATACTTATAATGCTCCTCGGCGGTAACCTGTTCAAGCGTAAATTCCCCGTTTTGAAGATGATCTGCTCCCGCATTCGGTGTACCGGTAGTTAAGCCGCCATTCTGTGTGCCACCCGACTGACCGCCACCACCTTGAGTACCTCCGCCTTGTCCGCTCTGCTCACCGTTAGACGGAAGATTGTTTCCTACATCTGTAAACATACGGTTAAAGAGCTGAAAGCCCGCGATAAAAACCGATATAATTAACGCGAGCGCCACCGCACCGAGAATTCCGTATATTACTAATCTCTTTTTATCCTTAGGCTTCTGCGACACATTACCGGGTTGAGAATTTTGCAAAGGATTTTGACCGTATATGCCGCCGTTATGCATTCCGAAATAGCTTTCGCCATTTATCCTTCCTTCATCGGGATAAACACCGTTACCCGCACCGGTGCGTCTCTGTCTTTCAGCCTCATAGCTTGCCCAGTTTCCGGGCATCGTGCCGTATTCGAGCTCGCTGTTTTCTTCGGTTTGGGCTTCAGAGACTACTGTTTCCGCACTGCCGTCAGACGACACTTCCGTTTCTATGCTTTCCGTATTACATTCGCATCTTTCAACGGAATTGTTTTCATCGGCTTCCGCGTTATTTTCACGAGATTCAGCGACATCAGATTCTTTGCTTTCGGGGGTTTTTATATCCTCGGATTTCAAGAAACCAGCTGTGTCGGCTTGCTCGACCGTTTCATTTTTATTCACATCGGTTTCGGAGACAGAAACACTTTCCGGCATTTCTTCCCTGTTTTCTTCTTCCATGTTTTCACTCTCCTTTGCAATTAATACTTTAGCCTTCATAACCTAAGAGCGACTAAAGGAAAAGGTATCGTACTAATACTTATTTTTATTTATTATACCGTATTTCTTTTAACTTGCATTAAAAAACTTAGAAAATAATCTTAAATTTTTGTCATCAATTTTTTTAACAAAGATTTTTTACCTCGCCTATTGACTTTTTATAGAAAATATGATATACTGTTTAGGCATTGTAATTCAAAATAAACAATAAATTGTTTTTGTATATTTTACAGTGTCGAATATAGGAATACTTCTATTATATTCGCGGGTATGGCGGAATTGGCAGACGCGCTAGATTCAGGTTCTAGTGGGGGCAACTTCGTGCAGGTTCAAGTCCTGTTACCCGCACCAAAATAAAAAAGCAGTCCGTAGGGCTGCTCTTTTTGTTTGGGTGTCAGTAGCGCCGAGAGAACCTGCGATGCTATCCCGCTTAATACAAGGCTCTACTCTTTTACCAAGGATAGCATCTTCTTTTTCCGTGTTTGCAAATGCAAACTGATGCCATCGGTATCAAGGAAAAAGCAGGAAAGAGCGCCGCAATTTGTTAGAACTTTGGCGCTCTTTTATTCAAATGTCCTGTTACCCGCACCAAAAAAAGCATAGCCGAACCAAAGTGTTCGGCTTGTTTTTTTGCCGAGCAATAGGCTACGAAGAATTTGCGAACGCCTTGGCGTTCAAGCAGGCAACGTTTTCCGCTTTGCCCCGCAAATGGCGGTCTTTGACCGACAAGGAAAACTTGTAGGTTTGCTTAAGGCAAACCTTATTCAACCGTCCTGTTACCCGCACCAAAATAAAAATCCCCCCGTATAACGGGGGGTATTTCAGTTTCGGGCATAGCCCTAAACGTTACTGGCTACGCACAAGTGCGTTTTGAATTGGCCTGCCAGCCATGCAAAAGACAACAAGCCACCCGTCAACGGGTTACTAACAAAAGCCTTCCTCCGGGAGGAAGGTGGCACGCGAATGCGTGTCGAAAGGAAAACGCGGATTTATTAAATTTTTGGTTACTTCAAACCAATTAAATACATAATGTATACGCACTCTCCCTCAGTCAGCTTCGCTGACAGCTCCCTGCCAGAGGGAGCCTTTCACACAAAAAGATTTACACTTATCTTTTTATCTGCTTTCTACTCATGGGCTATAGCCTCTTTTGAACCACGCGACTATTGAAATGGTAAAATAAAGGTAGACACATAGAAAACCACTATGTAT
>JAZRDX010000060.1:0-35997 GCA_045660565.1 Eubacteriales bacterium | reverse complement strand
AATCCCTGCGTGTGGAGGGCTTTATATGCTGGCGGCTCAGGCGGTATACCCATCGGCGCTGTTTCTTGATAAAGAGGTAGACGCGCGTCTTATCGACAAGGCGTTTTCGGGCGTTGAAGCCGAAAAGGAAAATATCGTGCTTATCGGTATGCCGTCATCGGGAAAAAGCACGGTCGGTAAGTCAGTTTCCGAGCGACTCGGCAGAGATTTTGTTGACAGCGATGAAGAAATAGTAAAGCTTATAGGAATGAGTATCTCCGATTACTTTAAGAAAAACGGAGAAAAGGCGTTTCGTGATGTAGAACGGGCGGTTATCAAAGACCTTTCAAAAAAAAGCGGATGCGTTATAGCTACGGGTGGCGGCGCTGTGCTTGACACGGAAAACGTTATGCACTTAAAACAAAACGGAAGGCTTTATTTCATTGACAGAGACCTTAAAAATCTTATTTTCACCTCGGACAGACCGCTTGCGTCGAGCCGCGATTCACTTGAAAAGCGTTACGGAGAGCGCTACCCGATATACCGCGCCTGCTGTGATTTTACGGTTAACGGTAACAAATGCGTTTCCGAGGTTGCAGAGGATATAATAAATAAACATAATGAAAGAAGTTAAAATATGAAGCTGCTTATTCTTAACGGCCCGAATATAAATTTTTTAGGTATTCGCGAGCCTGAGATTTACGGAAAAGGTACCTATGCGGAGCTTTGCGAAATGATAAAAAGGCACGCGGAAAAGCTTTCCGCCGAGGTTGAATTTTATCAGTCTAATCACGAGGGCGACCTCGTCGACGCAATTCAAAAGGCATACTTTGATAAGATGGACGGAATTGTGTTTAACCCCGCGGCGTATACGCACACCAGTGTTGCCATTGCTGACGCGGTAAAGGCTGTCGGTATCCCGACGGTTGAAGTGCATATTTCCGACGTTTCAAAGCGTGAGGACTTCAGACAGATAAGCTACGTTCGTCCCGCCTGTATTGCCACGGTTTCGGGAGAGGGATTTAGCGGCTATCTCCATGCTATCGATATACTTACGGAAAAGCTTTCGGAGAAAAAGGGGTAACCCGTTATACGCAAACGAGGCTCGCTCGAAATTGGAAAATCGGTAAGCATAGCTAAATAAGGAACTGTAAAAATGAAAATAAAAATCAGCGCGGGGTGTCCGAGGGGGAGCGTATCGGCACCGCCGTCAAAAAGCTACGCTCACAGAATGCTTCTTTGCGCCGCTCTCGCTAAGGGTGAAAGCGTGATAAGGGGTATTGCCGAAAACGAGGACATCCTTGCAACGCTTGACTGTGTGCGCGCGCTCGGCGCAAAATGTACCGTAAGCGGAGACACGGTTACTGTATCCGGTATCGGCGCAGCGGCAGTACAGAACGGAAATACGCTTACGGTACCCGATATCAGCGGAATATTTGGGCAGAGCTTAGCCTCTCCTTCGGAAGAAGCTTTAACGTTTCCCTGCCGCGAAAGCGGAAGCACAATGCGTTTTTTTATACCCGTGTCGCTTGTTTTCGGACAGAAAGCCGAGTTTGTCGGATCGAAACGGCTTATGAAGCGCGGGATAGATGTATACGAAAGACTTTTTGCGGAAAAAGGTATAGCCTGCCAAAATAACGGGGAGGGTGTATCGTTTTTCGGAAGGCTTATAGCGGGAGAGTACGTCCTGCCGGGAGACGTCAGCAGTCAGTTTATTTCGGGGCTTTTGTTTGCCCTTCCGCTGCTTAACGGGGATAGCATGATAAAGGTTTTGCCGCCCGTTGAAAGCCGGGGGTATATTGATATTACGCTTGACGTTATGAGGAAATTCGGCGTATGTGTTACAGAAACGGAGAAAAACACCTTTTACGTTAAGGGCGGTCAAAGCTACGAATGCCGCGACTACACGGTTGAGGGAGACTGGTCCAACGGCGCCGCTCTTATTGCGCTCGGTGAGATAACGAAGGAAAAACGTCTTATAGATGCTTCGGAAATTAAATCCGAAGCGGAGATTAAGGTTTTAGGGTTAAATGAAAACAGCCTGCAAGGAGATAAGGTGTGCGTTAAACTGTTTGAAAAGCTGCGTGCCGGAGACGTGGCAATAGACATTTCGGACTGCCCCGATCTCGGCCCGGTTCTTTTCGCGGTTGCCGCCGCGTGGGGCGGAGGAAGCTTTGTGGGAACAAGGCGCCTGAAAATTAAAGAAAGCGACCGTGCGCATGCAATGGCGGAGGAGCTTAAGAAATTCGGAATACCGGTTACTGTTGAAGAAAATTCGGTAACCGTACATAGGGGTGTTCTTACCTCACCGTCCGTTTCCTGCCAAAGCCATAACGATCACAGAATAGTAATGGCGCTTTCGCTTCTCGGCGCGCTCGTCGGATGCGAAATAGAGGGCGCGGAGGCGATAACAAAAAGCTACCCGAATTTCTTTGATGTCCTTGACTCTCTCGGACTAAACGTGGAAAAAGCTTAATGGGATTTAGCGGATGTGCGTTCGTTGAATCGGTGTGATAAATACGGAGGATTGTACGTTATGAATATGGAATTTAAGAAAAAACTGCCTACTCTCCAGGAAATAAAAAACATGTATCCTGTATCCGAGAAAGCGAAAATGTCGAAAAGAGAAACAGACGCCGCTCTTAACGAGGTGTTTACCGGAAAAAGCAATAAATTCGTGCTTATTATCGGTCCCTGCTCCGCTGACCGCGAGGACGCTGTTCTCGACTATATTTCAAGGCTTCGCGACGTTCAGGAAAAGGTTAAGGATAAGATAGTCATAGTGCCGCGTATATATACCAACAAGCCCCGCACCACGGGAGACGGATATAAGGGTATGCTTCATCAGGCCGATCCCAACAGCTCTCCCGATATGCTAAAGGGACTTCTTTCGATAAGGCGGCTGCATATTAAAGCTCTTGCCGAAACCGGTTTTTCATGTGCTGACGAGATGCTTTACCCGGAAAATTATCAGTATCTTGCCGACGTTCTTTCCTACGTTGCGGTAGGCGCGCGCTCGGTTGAAAATCAGTTCCACCGTCTGACGGCGAGCGGACTTGACGTACCCGTCGGTATGAAAAACCCGACCAGCGGCGATCTTTCGGTTATGATGAACTCTGTTACCGCAGGTCAGCACTCGCACACCTTCGTTTATTCGGGCTGGGAGGTAACGAGCAAGGGTAACCCTCTTACCCATTCTATTTTACGCGGTTACACCGACAGATATGGAAGAAGCGTATCAAACTACCATTACGAGGATATTCAGAACCTCAGCGAATACTACGAAAAAACCGGACTTTTAAACCCTGCGGTCATAATAGACACCAACCACGCAAACTCAGGCAAAAGATGGTCAGAACAGCCGCGTATAGCAAAGGAGATACTCCACAGTACGCGCCATTCAAGCGATATATATAAAATCGTCAAGGGACTTATGATAGAATCTTATATAGAGGACGGCTGTCAGAAGCCCGACGGCGGAGTATACGGAAAATCAATAACAGATCCGTGTCTCGGCTGGGAAAAAACCGAAAGACTTATTCTTGAAATAGCTGATATAAGATAAGTTTAGAAATCAAAATTAAACAAAAACGCGAATAGCTCTTGACAAATTTGGTAATTATAGGTATAATATATAAAGTAATTTAACAGTAATCAGAAAGGCGGCGGTACCGAAAATGAAAGAAAAACTTGTAAAAATGTTAGCAGAGTTCAAAAGAGTTCCGGAAAGCGAAATCAAAACCGATGCGCCGTTTACGGAGCTTGACATAGACTCCATTGACGTTGCAGAGCTTATAATGCAGATCGAAGAAGAGCTTAACGTTAATCTTGAAATTTCCAAAAAATACAACACCATAGATAAGCTTGCTGAATATATAGAGTCGGTAATGTAACCGGCGTGTGCTTTAATCGGCAAACGAAGATACGTCCGAGGTGATTTTTGCCGCGGACGTAATTTTTATATCCGGGATTGGCGGAGACGAAACGTGAAAAAGTGGAACGATAGAGAATGTAATGCGGTAGAATTGGTAATTACCTATATATCCGAAACCTCAGTTGAAGGAAAATACCGCGAGGCGATAAGAAAGCTGCGCGAAAAACCTTTTTCTCAGTATGCGTATTATGACGTAAGCGAAAGGGAAGCGCTTATCGCGGCAATAGCTTATTTTGAAGAATTTTACACTTATTCGATAAAAGGATATCCGAAGGGGAATAAAGCGGTAAAAAACGTTATGCAAAGAATTGCGTATCTGAAAAGCGCAAAAGAAAAGCTGGCGGGCAGTCTCTTAACCGAGGAGATGCTTTGATTTTCCCCTAACTTAAAGCGAAAGGAACAAAATGATAACTTACGAAGAAATAAAAAATAACGAAGCGATAAAAACCTATATAACCCGCGCCGACGAATCGTTAAAGGCGCTTGGGTATACCGAGCATAGCTTTGCTCACGTTATGAAGGTATCGGAAAACGCCGCCTATATCTTAAAAACACTCGGATATTCCGAGCGAGAGATAGAGCTTGCGCAGATTGCGGGATTTCTTCACGATATAGGAAATCTTGTTAACAGAGTGGACCACTCGCAGAGCGGTGCACTTATGGCGTTCCGTATCCTTGATAATCTTGATATGGAGCCGTACGATCTTGCAGAGGTCGTAACGGCGATTGGAAATCACGACGAGGGTACGGGGGTAGCGGTAAATCCCGTTTCCGCCGCGCTTATTTTAGCGGATAAGACAGACGTACGCCGTTCGAGAGTACGTAATAACGACACAACGAAGTTCGATATTCACGATAGAGTTAACTATTCGGTTGAAAGCTCGGAGCTGGAGATAACCGCGGATAAAACTCAGATAAGGCTTTCGCTTAGAATCGACACTGCGATAAGCAGCGTTATGGACTACTTCGAGATATTCCTCGGACGAATGGTTATGTGTCGCAACGCCGCGGAAAAGCTCGGACTTAGCTTTAAGCTGATTATAAACGATCAGCAGCTTCTGTGATTTTACGGGAGAAGAAAGAAAAAATAAAGGGTGAAATAAAATTATGAATCTGAAGGTATGCACGTTTAACTTAAGACTCAGAAACAAAAACGACGGAGAAAACTTTTTTGATAACCGCCTCCCTCTTATTGTAAAAACACTTAAGAAGGAGCTTCCCGACGTTATTGGCTTCCAGGAGATGACGCATGAAATGCGCCGCATGCTTACCGAGCAGCTCCCCGAATACAGTCTTGTCGGCGGCGGACGTGAGCTGAACAGAGACGGAGAAAGCTCCTGTATCGCTTTTTTAAGAACAAAATACGTCCTTTGCGAGGCAGAGACGCGCTGGCTCTCTTATCAGCCGAAAACCCCCGGAAGTATATACACGGGGCTTGATCAAAGTGCCTGCCCGAGAGCGTTTACCTACGCGCTTCTTACCGAAATGGACGGCGGTAGACCGTTCGGCATAGTAAACGTTCATACCGATCACATAGGTCAAAAAACGCGTATGCTCGCCTCCTCCGCCATGCTTTCTTACATTTCGGAAAGACAGGGGGTAACGCCTTTCCCGTTTATTATGACGGGTGATTTCAACGCGCGCCCCGATTCGCAGGAGATAAAAATGATAACGGCGTCCGGTAATGTAAGCGAGGTAACCGAGGGAGTGGGAGACACCTTCCATAACTTCGGCAGAACGGAAAACTACGGTCAGATAGACTATATTTTCGCCTCAAACGAATTTAAATACGGCGGCGTAAGAAAAATTGACGCAAGAGACGGCGCTCTCTATATTTCCGACCACTATCCGATAGTTGCCGATTTAACGCTTGAGGACTGACGGGAATATAGCTACTTTCGGCTCGGTTTGTCTGCCGAAAAATTATGCACGAATATAAAGCTTACTTAGAAAAAGGAAAACAAATGCCAGCTTTAAAAATAGGTAACGTTGAAATAGAAAACGGACTTGTTCTCGCCCCTATGGCGGGAATAACCGATAAATCCTTCCGTACCCTTGCAAGGGAGTTCGGAGCGGGACTTACCGTCAGCGAAATGATTTCCGCAAAGGGAGTTTACTATAAAGATAAAAAAACGGCACTCCTTGCCGAGCCTGATAAAGGGGAGACGCCGTATGCGCTTCAGATATTCGGCTCGGAGCCGGAGATTATGGCGTATTCTGCGGCAAAGCTTATCGAAAGCTACCCCGAAATCTCCATTGTAGACGTAAATATGGGCTGTCCGATGCCGAAAATTACCGGAAACGGAGAGGGCTCGTCTCTTATGAAAAATCCGTCTTTAGCGGGAAAGATAGTAAGAGCGCTTTCCTGCGCCGTTTCCGTTCCCGTTACCGTTAAAATGCGTACGGGGTGGGATAAAGGCAGTATAAATGCGCCCTATCTTGCCGCGATTTGTGAGCAAAACGGTGCGGCGGCGGTTGCGGTACACGGCAGAACGAGAGAACAGCTTTACAGTCCGCCCGTGGATACTGAGACGATCCGTCTCGTAAAGCGTGAGGTTAAAATCCCCGTTATTGCCAACGGCGGCGTTTACAGCGGAGACGATGCACTTTCGCTTCTCGAAAAAACCGGATGCGACGGACTTATGATAGGTCAGGGCGCTATGGGAAATCCGTTTATCTTCTCTGAAATCAAATGTGCGCTTGAGGGAAGAAGCTATACCCGCCCGGAAACGGATGAGATTATAGCACTTGCCATGCGACACGTCGGAATGCTTTGTGAGGACAAGGGGGAATATATTGGCGTAAGAGAGGCGCGTAAGCACCTCGGCTGGTATATAAAGGGGCTTCGCGGAGCCTCCGGCGCAAGGGATAAAATCAACAAAGCGGAGAAGAAAGAGGAGCTTACAGACATATTAAAGGCTTTGATTTAACTCTATATTGTAAAATGAATATTATCAAGTTGAAAATAAACGCACTTTCAACTTGATTTTTTTTTTACTTTATGATATAATGTAGCAGAATTAAATTTTCTAAAATCGAAAGGAAAAAACAATGAAAAAGAGAATTTTAGCTTTTACGCTCGTTCTTTTATCAATCGTTACGGTTTTTGCGGGTTGCTCGGCAAAGCTTTACGAATACGATAACTACGAGCAGTATATTAAGCTCGGAGCGATTGACGGAATTAAGATCAATCAGTCCGATATCGACGACGGTGTACTTAACGCGTTCCACGGCCTTTACAATGCTACGACCGATAAGTTAACCGAAACTACCTATAATAAGGACAGTGAGGGTAAGGACGACATATACATTAAGGTCGGAGATACGGTAAATATCGACTACGTAGGTAAAAAAGACGGAGTTGCGTTTGAGGGCGGAACGGCTACCGGCTACGACCTTGTAATAGGCTCCAACACTTTTATTGACGGATTTGAGGACGGTCTTATCGGATATAAGATAGGTGATAAGCCGGTTCTTAATCTTACCTTCCCCGCCGACTACGGTAATGCGGATTTAGCCGGTGCTGCCGTTGTATTCGAGGTAACGGTAAACTCTGTAAAGCGCACCGATTTCCCCGAATTTAACGACGAAAACGTTAAGGCAAAGACAAACTGGGAAACCAAAGAGGAATTTGTAAAGGACGCAGAGAAAACTGTCAAGAATAATCTTATATGGCAGGAAATATTCAGAACCTCAAAGGTTGTATCTTATCCTAAGAATGAGCTTAAAAAGTATTACGAGCAGGGCATAGACAGCATCGAAGCACAGGCAACGATGTTCGGAATGACGCTTTCCTCCTACGTTGAGCAGTATTACGGCACCAGCGATATGAAGCAGTTTTATGCTTCTATGGCGGGACAGGCGCAGAGCCAGGTAAAGCAGGAGCTTATCGTTCTCCGCTTTATCGAGCTTAAGCCCGAATTTAAGATGGACGAGGAAAAGTATAACGCCGAGGTTGAAAAGCTTTACAACGAGTACGTTAAAGAGCAGAACTTCACCGGTTCTCTTAAAAAGTTCAAGAAGCAGTACGACAGAAAGGCTCTTGAAATAACCATCTACTACGATATTGTAATTGATTATCTTCGCGAGAAGTGTGTAGTTAATGACGACGTAACCAAGAACGGCTTTGTAACCGACCGTAACGGTGTTCGTTACTACGTAAACAACGAGTTCTTAAAGGGCTGGCAGGACCTTGATCCCGACGGAGACGGAACCACCGCGCTTTACTACTTTGATACAAACGGATATGCTCCCAATAATGTCAATATGTCGGTAACGCTCAGAAATGAGACCGAGGCTAAGTACGTAATCTTCGGAGCAAACGGAGAGTATAAGGGACTTTATACAGGTAAGGTTGACGAAGAAAAGGGTACGAAGTACTACAAGGACGGCGTAATGCAGAAGGGACTTCAGGAGCTTGACCTTGATACCGCGATAGAAGGAAATGAAAAGTACTTCTTTGATAACGAGACCGGATATATGGTAAAGAGCGGCGTTGCGGAGGTTGCCGGCGTTTACTACAAGTTTGGTGAAAACGGTGTAATGTTAAGCGAAAACGACGGTAAGGCAAGCGGTATTGTAATTGATACAGCCGCAGGCAGCATAAGATACTTTAAGGATGGCGCGCTTCTTACCGGTTGGGTAAAATACAATAACGAAAATAATGCTAACGATGCAGAAAACGTTGACGTTTCCGAGGTAGAAGCTAACAAGAACTTCTATTACTGTGATACAACCACCGGTGTTGCTGTTAAGGCTACAACCAAGATAGGCGATAAGTACTATGCGTTCAACGCTGAAACAGGTGTTTGTGAAGGTCTCTTTACCGGAACGCTTGATGATAAGACTATTGAAAACGGCGTAGAGGTTCCCGCGACCAATCCCACTGAATAATCGCTCCGGAAATCAAAACTAAAATTAAAAGCGATACTCTTAAGTGAGTATCGCTTTTTGCGTGATAACATTTCCGAAAGAAAAAAGGAGTACGGCTTGACTGTGCCGAAGCCGTACTCCTTAAAAACGGTCTTGCGTTAATTTACCTTGCAAGACGCGTCTGAAGCGTGAAGGGGTATGAGTTTGGAAGTTCTCAAAGGTAACGCTCTATGGCGATTTGGCAGCTTTTCATTACCTCTATGGCGGCATTGTGCTTATCTGCCGTAACGCCTGCGCAAAGGTTTTCGATAACACTCATAGGTGTTTCGGTAAGAAATGATTTCAAAATAAGAGCGTTGCTTATAACGCAGATGTCGGTACAGGTTCCGGTAAATACTATTTTTTCCGGTGTGCAAACTGACGTAACCGCATCGTAAAGCAGCGTTCCTGCGCCAAACGAGGGCTTATCCACTATTTTTACGGTAGCCTTTTCGTTTTTTTCCGCGGCAAGGTAGATTTCCCGTCTTATCTGCCAGCCGTCGGTATCCTTTATACAGTGGGGGATGGGGAGGTTTTTCCCTTCTTCCGTCTCCATATAATTTTTTCCGTGCGTATCTCTGGTAAAGATGATTTCGCCCTCCCACTCGGAAACGAGAGAGACGGTTCCTTTTACGATTTTTTCGGCATCGGGATTTGCGAGTGCGCCGCTTATAAAATCGTTTTGCATATCAATAACTATTAACGTTTTCATTTTCTGTTCTCCTTTGATTTTTTGCCCCTGATTCGTTACGTTAAAAATATATCCGAAAGGTAGGTGTTGCAAAACGCACCCCGTAATGCGGATATTTGTAAAATACCGTTCCGTGGGTGCGTTTGATTATTGTTTTTATTACAGCTTGTTACGCTGGATTTTTCCGCTTATTGTCTTGGGAAGCTCGTCTTTGAATACGACTATTCTCGGATATTTGTAAGGAGCGGTATGCGTCTTAACGTAGTCCTGAATTTCCTTTTTAAGCTCGTCTGACGGCTCGGTACCCTTGACGAGAACTATACTTGCCTTTACTACCTGACCTCTTATCTCGTCGGGCTCGGCGGATACTCCGCATTCAAGTACGTAGGGAAGCTCCATAATAACGCTTTCAATTTCGAAAGGACCGATGCGGTATCCCGATGACTTGATAACGTCGTCGGCTCGTCCGACGTACCAGTAATATCCGTCCTCGTCGCACCAAGCAACGTCTCCGGTGTGATAGTAACCGTCGTGCCATACCTCGGCGGTCTTATCAGCATCCTTGTAGTAGCCCTTGAAGAGTCCGCAGGGAACCTTGTCGCTTGTTTTAACGACTATTTCACCCGGCTTACCTACCGCGACGGGATTGCCGTCGGAGTCAAGCAGGCTGACGTCGTAAATCGGAACGGGCTTACCCATAGAACCGATTTTGCACTCGCTTCCGATAAGGTTACCGATAACGAGAGTAAGCTCTGTCTGACCGAAGCCCTCCATAATACGGAGACCGGTGATTTTTTCGAACTGACGGAAGATTTCGGGGTTAAGCGCCTCGCCTGCCGTTGTCATGTGCTTGATTGAGGATAAATCGTATTTGGAAATGTCCTCTTTTACCATCATGCGGAGCATGGTAGGCGGTGCGCAGAAGGTTGTAATTCCGTATTTTGCGAACATAGGAAGAATGTCGGAAGCGGAGAAACGGTCGAAGTCGTATACGAATACCGCTCCCTCGCAGAGCCACTGTCCGTAAAGCTTGCCCCAGAGCGCCTTACCCCAGCCGGTCTCGGAAATGGTGAAATGGAGTCCGTCCTCCTCGACGCAGTGCCAGTACTTAGCGGTAGGATAGTGTCCGAGCGCGTATTTGTAGTTGTGAGCGGCGATTTTCGGGTATCCCGTAGTACCGGAGGTGAAGAACATGAGCATGGTGTCGTTTCCGCACGCGGTGGTTTCGTCGCGGTGGAAATGCGCGCTGAAAAGAGTGTACTCAGCGTCAAAATTGTGCCAACCGTCGCGGTCTCCGCCTACGATGATCTTAGTCTTAAGCGTCGGGCATTTTGCTTCTACCGCGTCCACTCTTGACGCAACCTCGCCGTCGGCAGTACATACTATCGCGCTGACGTCTGCGGCGTTAAAGCGGTATTCAAGGTCATGCTCAAGGAGCTGGTTGGTTGCGGGGATCGCAACCGCGCCGAGCTTGTGAAGTCCGAGGATTGCAAACCAGAACTGATAGTGTCGCTTAAGAACCAGCATTACGCGGTCGCCCTTCTTAATGCCGAGAGACTTGAAGTAGTTTGCGCTCATATTTGATGCGCGCTTGATGTCCTTAAAGGTAAAGCGGCGCTCCGTTTTGTCGTTTGCGATATGAAGCATCGCAAGCTTATCGGGAGATTTTTCCGCAATCTTATCAACGGTATCAAATGCGAAGTTGAACTTGTCCTCATTTTTAAAGCTTATAGACTTAAGAACCCCGTTTTCGTCCTCTACCGTGTCGATAAAATCACTGCAAACGCTCGGTTTTTTCTTTACCGAGGTTGCAAGAGTTTCTCTTACGTCCTTTTCCGCTACGTCCTCACCGGGGAGAACAACGGCGACGAAGTTACATTCCTTTCCGCCGACCGCTACCATACCGTGGGGGGTGGAGCTGTTATAAAAAATACTGTCGCCCTCTTCGAGATACTCTACGTGCTCACCTACCTGAACCTTAAGACGTCCGCTTAAAACGAGGTCGAATTCCTGACCGGAATGGGTGGAGAGGTGAATGGGCTTATTCTGAAGCTTTTCATCGTAGTCATATTTAACCCAGTACGGCTCGGCAAGCTTTTTGTTAAAGAGGGGAGCGAGACTCTTTATCTCAATTCCGTCCTCCTTTGCTGTTTCCTGTCCCTGCCCTTTTCTGGTTACGGTGTAGGAGGAAAGTCTTGCGCTCTGACCTTCAAGTATATCGGTGATACCTATATTAAAAACGAGAGAGCATTTGTGAAGAAACGAGAAAGGAAAATCGCGTTTTCCTGATTCGTATTCCTTGTATTCTTCTTCGGACACCTCGGTTTTTCTCGCCATTTCCTCGGTGGATATGCCGTCTATTTCCCTCATTTCCTTAATTCTTGCGGCTACTTCCAGCAGCTTGTTTTCTGATACGGTTGACATAGCGTCATAACCTCCTTTTTAAAAAATATGAAATGTATTTTTCTTTGCTCACGGCGGAAAAATAAAAAAACGCCTCAAAAAACTTTGAGACGGGTGTAAATACACTCGCGGTACCACTCAAATTGCGTTATATTAACGCCACTCGGGAGCGAAAACCTGACTTTCAGGTCAAGGTGATGACTCCTTACGCACTTACGCTGCGCTTTTCGGGAAATCTTACTGAGCTTTCGGATTTCCGGCTCGAAAGTGATAAGTTATTTCATTACGCCCCGGCTTTCACCAACCGCCGTTTCTCTATGCCGTAATCACCGAAATAACCGTCTTTGTCATAGCCTTTACTTTTTAAATTCTATCATAAATTGTCTTTTTTGTCAAGTAAAAGAAAGAACGGAGTGGAAAATTCGTTATTATGCAATATTCGGTTAAGGAGGGGAAATGTGTTTATGGTGAGATTTCACAAAAACAACGCTTGACTTTTAAATTCCTTAATGTTATAATATATGTAAATATAAGTAATAAGCCATTGCAGTGAGGAGAAAAATGGATAACCGACTTTTTGATTTGTTTGAGTTTAAAAAGGCATGTCCCATATGGGTTAAAAGCAGAGAAGGTAAAAACGAATGGGTATCCTTTTCGGATAAATTTAACTATACCTCGGGAGAGGTTAAAATAAACATTTCCTGCGAGACAAGATATTTCTTATATATAAACGGAAAAGCCGTTGTTCGCGACGGCGGTCTTTTTGCGCCGGACACCGCTCACGCGTACGTTGACACGGTTGACGTTACTCCGTTTGTGCAGAGCGGTGATAACGTTATGGAAATTCTTGTCTGGCACTACGGAAACGGCGGCAGAAATAACTTAACTAAGCCGCAGGGGTTCGTTATTTATGAATGTGAGACGGTAAACTTACATAGCGGAGAGCAGACCGACTGTGTAAAAGACGGCCGCTTTTTCGAAAGCGCGGACGGAGAACAGCCGAGCTATCTTTACGGCGGCTTTAACATCTGCTACGATGCCCGTAACGAAAGGGGCGTATACGGAAAAGCGGTCATAACTGACGAAAAAACGGTATATTTCAAAAGACCTACCCCCATGCTTGTAAATACCGAGCTTAAGGACGCAGCTTATACAAAGGACGGGGAGAGGTATACCGTCAGGCTGCCGTATGCTACCCACGTTTTGGCAACTCTCTCGGTTATAGCAGAGGGCGGAGAGGTTATTGATATAAGAGCGAATAATTACGTTACTCCGGGCGGTCCCGGTGATCACTACGGAAGATATAACGGACACCGTACCGTTTACGTTTGCAAGGTGGGGCTTAACGAGTTTACTAATTTCGATTGGTTCGGCTGCGAAAGTATTATTTTCACAATTCCCGACGGAGTAAATGTGCTTTCTCTCGGATACGTTGAAAACGTCTACGATACCGAAACGGTCGGACTTATGAAAACCGATAACGAAATGCTTAACAGGCTGCTTGAAAAATGCGCCCGTACCCTTAAATTCTGTATGCGGGATAACTTTATGGACTGCCCCGACAGAGAAAGAGGGCAGTGGATAGGAGACGTTTCCGTTCAGTCGCATCAGGTGTTCTACACGCTTGACGGAAATGCCGTAAAGCTGCTCCGAAAGGCAATAATTGACTTTATAACCCTAAGAAAAGGAGAGCGCCTTGTCGGTAACGTTCCGGGTGAAAACGCAAGCGAGCTTCCCTGCCAAAGCCTTAATGCCATAAGTCGGCTCGGTATGATTTCGGCGTATTACCGTTATACGGGTGATAAGGATATTTTAAAGCTTGCCTTTGAGCCGTCGGTAAATTACCTTAAATTATGGGAAACAGACGGGGACGGGGTTGTTCTTTGCAGAAAGGGTAACTGGCCGTGGGTTGACCATCTTTATAACATTGACGCCAAGGTCTGTGAGATCTGCTGGTACTACTGCGCCTTGCAGTTTGCTCTTGATACCGCGGGAATTTTAGGCGATAACCGATTTAATGATTTTCTTAACGGGCGTAAAGCGGCGATAGAGGAGAACTTTAACAAGCGCTATTGGAAGGGAAAATATTACGCCTCGGGCGAGATAGTTGACGACAGAGCAAATGCTCTTGCGGTTCTTGTGGGGCTTGCCGACAGTGAAAAATACATTTATATCAAGGACGTTCTTATTTCTGTTTTCAACAGCTCAACGTATATGGAGGGCTACGTTGTTGACGCTCTGTGCGAGATGGGATATAAGGAGCTTGGACTAAAGCGTCTTATGTCTCGCTACTACAATCTTACGGTTAACGAAAACTCCACCCTCTGGGAGGACTTCTATATCCTCGGAACAAAGAACCACGCGTGGACGGGTGCGCCGCTGACGAGCGTTTACAGGCATTTTCTCGGACTTGATATGGATATAAGGTCGGGCAAGGTAACGGTTAACCCCGATTTTTCCGTTATAAAAAAGTATGAATGCAAGGTGGAGTTTAACGGTTGTGTTTACGATATATATGCCGATGAAAAGAAAATAAGCATTTTAAAAACCGATAAATGATTTTCGGATTAAAATAAAAAGTAATTTATCAAAATATAACGGCGGTCATTCAAGCGTTTAAAGCCTGAATGACCGCCATTGTTTTTTTCTTCTTATTCCTCAAAATCCTCGTTGCCTGTCGGAAGCTCGGGGAGAGTTACGTATCCGGTAGGATTAACAGGCTTGTCTCCAAGAAAAAGCTCGAAATGCAGGTGAGGGGAGTCGGCACATTCAAGATTTGCCGTCTCTCCGATAGCGCCTATAACGGTACCGTAGGTTACCTTTTTGCCGGCTTCAATTCCGTCGGCAAGGGTGTCGGCAAGATTCATATAATACGACTTAAGTCCGTTGCCGTGGTCAATAACAACCGTTTTTCCCATAAAATAGTCCTTATATACCTTTTCAACCGTTCCGTCGGAAAAGGCGCGTACGGGGTCCCCAACCTTGCCCGAAACGTCAATTCCGAGGTGTACGCGGTAGTCGCTCGTTGTAGCGGAAAAGACGGGTACCGATTCATCGAACCCCTTTTGAATGTAACCGCCATCGCAGGGAGAAACATACACCGGCTTTGGTTCCTCTGCGGGGGGAGTTACGTCAGAGGGAACGTCGCTCGGTGTGTCGCTCGGCGTATCGCTAGGCATATCGGTCGGAGCTTCGTTCGGTGTCCCGCTTTCGTTCGGATTATCCTCGGGAACAGTGTCTACGGGAATGTCGTTTCTGCTTGAAACTGTGGATACGATACCTATTACGGTTAAGGTAAGCACCGTAATAAGTAAAACCGCAAGAATAACGTATACAGAGCGGTTTATCAGTTTTTCTTTTGTGGTTGCGTTCATATTCTGCCTCCGTGTGCTTTTTCATTATCGGTAAACCTATTTTTATCCTCAAAAATAACTTTTATTCAATGAATGAAAAAAACGGCAATATTTTTTCATAATCCTCCTTGCCGACAACCGCATAAACGAAAAACGCCTTTTTAAAAGCTTGCTTTTTGAGTTCGAAGCTTTTTTAAAAGCAGTCAGTAGCAAGCAGAACGCTTACTGCATAGTCTGTTAAGGAAACGAAGCTTTTTTCAAAGGCTCGTTTATCAGCCCGGGGAATTCCCCGTTATATCCTCGGGACAGAAAATTTCGGGGAGAAAGGATAGGTAAACAAAATGACAGAATGTAAAAACTCGATTGTAGCCGGTCAGGGAAAAGGCGCGGTTATATTTGACGTTAACAGTGTTCTGGACAGCTGCAGAGATAAGGATTGCTTTGAGGACGTCAAGGTTTTCTTAACCAACGACGGTCAGGAGATAATCGAAAAGACCGCAAACGTAAGAGTAAAATGCGCTGAAATTATCTACACCGCTCTCACCCTTGACGCGGTAAAATTCAATAGAGGCTTTTATTCGGTTGATGTAAGATTCTACGTAAAGCTTACCTTCGAAGCATGTGTTTGTGTCGGAGGAAAGGCAGCGGAATTTACCGGTCTTGCGGTTTGCGATAAAAGGGTTATACTTTACGGCGGAGAAGGAAACGTGAGTGTATTCCGTTCTACCGATGACGGCAGTGGCTTCTGCAAAAATCCCTTCCACGAAAAGAAGGGAAGCAATCTTCCTTTTGCGGTTTGTGAGGTAGCGGATCCTATCGCTCTCGGCGTACGCGTTGTTAAATACGAGGATCGCTGCGGATGCGTTTGCTGCTATGCTGAGGAGATTCCCGAAAGCATATGCGGCTGCTTTGACGGTGAGCTTTCCGATATGGACGGACAGAGAGAGCTTCTCGTTTCTCTCGGCTTCTTCTCGGTTATCACAGTTGAACGCCCCGGTCAGTATCTCGTAACCGCTACCGAATGCTGCGTGCCGAAAAAGGAATGTGCCTTCGACGACCTTGATCCCTGCTCGCTTTTCAGACATATGGAGTTTCCTGTCGGGGAGTTTTGCACCGGATATAATTCCTGTGAAAAAGGCAATTCGCCGAAATGCTCCTGTAAGGGTTAAGCGTTAAAGTTCTCTAAAGCTCGGTATAAAAATAAAAAGGAACAGACCTAAAAATCTGTTCCTTTTCTGCCTAAGACACGGCTATGTTATAAAAAATTTTATGTGTAATTAAAAAGTAATTATTCCTCGGAGTCGTTTGTGGAAGCCTCTTCGCTTTGCTGTGCGAGAGCCTCGTTATATGCCGCAAGAACCGCGTTTTCAAGAACCGTTCTGAACTCGGCGTTTATGGGATGGGCTATGTCGCTGTACGTGCCGTCATGGTTCTTTCTGCTGGGCATAACTATAAAAAGCTTTTCCCTTGCGAAGATGACCTTGACGTCGTGAAGCGCAAGCTGTCCGTCAAAGGTAACGGAAGCGATAGCCTTCATTGGCGCATCGTCGTTAAAAATCTTTCTTATTTTTACGTCTGTGATATTCATTGGTTTACGTTAGCCTCCTTGGTTTTAATTACCCTTACTATATATTATAATGTAGTTTTATTACGAATATGCGAGGAAAATAAAATATTTTTTTAAAGCTTCTTTATCTTTTTTTGATATGTAATATGAATAATTTTGTATGATTCGTTAAAATGAATAGATATTTGATAATTTTTTTGTAAAAAGAGCTAAAGCCAAAAATAATTACAGTTATTTTGAAAGTGATGAAAAATTATGCATAATAATTTTAGGTTTATGTCCTCGGAAACTAAGGGGATTTTCTTCTCCGGAATACTCGGCTGCTCCCTTTCTTCACTTGCTTTTATTTCAAAGCAGAGGGGATATAACGTTATGGGGAGTGATAGCGGAGAAAACCCCGAAATGATGAAAAAGCTTACGGACGAGGGTATAAAGGTTTATACGTCGCAGACGGCTGAAAATCTTGTCGGCTCTGACGTTCTCGTTTATTCAGCCGCGGTTTCCGAGGACTGTCCCGAAATACGGTACGCAAAGGAAAACGGAATGAAAATTTTCACACGCGCCGAATTTCTCGGCGGTGTAATTTCCGAATACGGAGAGAAAATCGGTATTTCGGGAACACACGGGAAAAGTACGGTCAGCGGAATGATTACCGATATATTTCTGGCTGAGAAAAGAGACGTAACCGCGCTTATCGGAGCGGAAAGCGTATCACTTAACGGTAATTTTCGTCTCGGCAGAGGGGATACGGTGATTTACGAGGCGTGTGAATATAAACGCTCGTTTCTTGATTTTCCTCCGTCTCTTGCCGTCGTACTGAATATTGAAAAGGAGCACGTTGACTGTTACTCCACAGTGTCGGACGCAACGGAAGCGTATTTTGATTTTGTAAAAAACGCAGAAAAATGTGTATTGAATTACGATGACGCGGAGTGCCGAAGGCTTGGAGAAAGGCTACACGGAATGGAAATGCTGTATTTTTCGCTTTTAGAAAAGTCGGCAGACGTACACGCTGAAAATATATGCGAGAAGGACGGATTTTATTCGTTTGACGTGATTTTCGTGGGGAATAAGCTGTTTTCTGTAAAGCTTTCGGTTCCGGGAATACATAACGTTAAAAACGCGCTTGCCGCTATCGCCGCGGCTATTCTTTCGGGTGTTTCGGCAGAGGCAATGGAGAGGGGACTGTGCCGTTTTTCGGGAATGAAACGTCGGTTTGAATACGTCGGAACGTGCGGCGGTGCCGCGGTATATGACGACTATGCGCATCATCCGACCGAAATAAAAGCCACACTTGAAAGCGCGGCGCGAATGGGATTTAGGAAGATAATCTGCGCCTTTCAGCCGCATACGTATTCGAGAACGGCGGCGTTTTTTAATGAATTTACCGAGGCGTTTGGCGGCGTGGAGGAGGTTATATTCACAGACGTTTATGCGGCGCGAGAGGAAAACGTATACGGTGTAAGCGGTGAAATGCTTGCAAAGGCAACGGAAAACGGTATATACATTTCGGATTTCGGAGAGGTGGAACGGTATTTAAGAAAAAAGGCGGACAAGGGAACGGTTATTATAACTCTCGGCGCGGGAAGGCTTAACGAGGTGGCGAGAGCATTGGTAAAAACATAAATTTGGAATACGGGAGGGCAGCCCCTCCCGTACAGATAAATAACAAGACCTTGACTTGCCGGAACCGGAGTTACAGTATCGCGCGTTTTATATAAAAAATTAAAAAGAAAATTCACAAACTTTTTGTTGATTATGTTGTATTTATATGGTATTATGAAACTAGAATACGGAAGCCTTTGGCTACGTAAAAAACACGTTAAAGGTCAAAAGTATTATGAAAGAAATTACACCTATGCTTCGGGAAAGACTGCTTCGGCAGATAACGCTTATCGGTGAAGAAAACACCCTGAAGCTTATAAACGCCTCGGTTACCGTTGTAGGGCTTGGCGGCGTTGGCGGATACGTATGTGAAATGCTGGCGAGAATGGGCGTCGGAAAGCTTTTTCTCGTGGACTGCGATACCGTTTCCGAAAGCAATCTTAACAGGCAGATAATTGCTCTTACCGATACGGTTGGAAGAAAAAAGACCGATGTAATGGCGGAAAGAGTAAGGAATATCAACCCCGATTGTGAGGTTATAACCGAGGATATATTCGTCGGTAAGGAAAACGCGGACGGTCTTGTAGAGCGTTGCGGCACTGATATTGTAATAGACGCCATTGATAACGTCAGTGCAAAGACGGCGCTGATTTCTGCCGCTCTTAAAAGAGGGAAATACGTTTTTTCTTCAATGGGAACGGGAAACAAGCTGAAGATTTCCGGCTTTAAGGTTGCGGATATATCGAAAACCTCTATGTGCGGTCTTGCGAGAGCGGTAAGACGGGAGCTTCGCGAAAGAGACATTCTGCATCTTGACGTTCTTTACAGCGACGAGCAGGTTATACAGGTCGGTCAGCGCACCCCCGCATCGATAGCATATATGCCAAGCGCGGCAGGTCTTATGATAGCGGAGCATATATTTAATAAAATCATCAGTTCTTAAGCAAAAAATAATATTATCCCCAATTTGTAGGGGGTGGCGTCCTCGACGCCCCGTTCAAAATCATCGGCGCTTCTCCAAATTTGTAGGGTGCGACCGTGAAAACACCATAACGAAAATTCGAAATCAAACATTCAAGGAGAAATAATATGACGGAAAGCGTAAGAAAATACAGAGATTACATTGTAAACAAGGAGCATCGCGTTTTAAGAACGGATAAAAAGCCGGACGAGGCTCTTTTTCAAAGCGGAAGCTACCCCGAAAGAATGAAAAACAGATTTAAGGCGCTTCTTTCGCTTCAGGACGTCGTTTTCATTGAAAACGAAATGTTTATTCCGACGAGAACCGCTTTTTCCGACGCGGATATACTTACCGAAAACGATCCTGAGATAAAAAACAACGTACATATGCACGAGTGTGGCTGGCTTTCCAATATCTGCCCGAATTACGCAAGAGTGATTTCTCTCGGTCTTTTGGCGGTTAAGGACGAGATAAAAAACAGCGTTGAAAAAACCGACGACGCAGATAAAAAGGCGTACGGCGCGGTTATGACCGAGATGCTTGACGCTATAATTGAATTTTCCGACAGATACCAAAAGGCGGCGGAAGAAAAGGGACTTACCGAAATTGCCGAGGTTCTTAAGAGGGTTCCGCGCTATCCCGCGAGAAGCTACCGCGAGGCGCTTCAGTTCTTCCGCATTCTCCATTTCTGCCTCTGGCTTGAGGGAGACTACCACGTAACGGTCGGAAGATTTGATCAGTTTATGTATCCTTACCTCAAAAACGATATGGAAAGCGGTGTTCTCGACTACGAAAAGGCGCTTGAAATGACCGAAAGCTTCTTTGTTACCTTTAACAAGGAAACCGATATATACAGAGGTATTCAGCAGGGTGATAACGGACAGAGCATGATGCTCGGCGGTCTCGACCTCGACGGAAACGATACCTATAACGTTCTTTCCGAAATCTGCCTTAAGGCGTCTATGGAGGTTCAGACAATAGATCCTAAAATCAACCTCCGTGTAAGCAAGAATACCCCTATGGAGAGACTTGTTTTCGCCTCTGAGCTTACCGCTAAGGGAACGGGATTTCCGCAGTACTCAAACGACGACGTCGTTCTTCCCGGTCTTATAGCTCTCGGCTACGACAAGGAGGACGCGGTAAATTATACCGTTGCCGCTTGCTGGGAGTTTATCATACCCGGTGTCGGAATGGATATACCGAATAAGGATAAGCTTTCCTTCCCCGACTGCGTAAATACTGTTATCAAAAGAGACCTTGAAAAATGCTCCGATTTCTCCGAGTTCCTTATCTACGTTGACAAGGAGATAAAGGACAGATGTAAGGAAATTCCGAAGCGTAATCCGAAGCCGTTCTTCCGTCCTGCGCCCTTTATGAGCGTTCTTATGGACGGCTGCACCGAAAGACTTACCGATATAACGCTCGGAAGCAAGTACAATAACTACGGCGTTCACGGATTTGCGGTAGCGACCGCAGCGGATAGCATTGCCGCGGTAAACGCTCTCGTTTTCAACGGCTTTACCGAGCCGAAGGAGCTTATAAAAGCTCTTGAAAGCGATTTCGAGGGCTACGACGCGCTCAGAAATAAAATTCTCACCAAAACTCCCCGTATGGGTAACAACGACGACGCGGTTGACGGTTATGCGGTAATGCTTCTTAACAGCTTTGCCGAGGGACTTTCGGGGCTTAAGAACGATATGGGCGGCATTATCCGCGCAGGAACAGGCTCAGCTAACCTCTATGCGATAGGACGTGAGACGGGAGCTACTGCCGACGGAAGACAGGCTGACGACTATATGCCTGCCAACTATTCTCCGTCCCTTAATGTTAAGCTTGACGGACCGTTCTCGATAATCAGCTCCTTTACAAAGCCCGACCTTAAAAAGACGATAAACGGCGGACCTCTTACGCTGGAGCTTGCATCGAATGCGGTTA
This sequence comes from Eubacteriales bacterium, assembly GCA_045660565.1. Classification (GTDB taxonomy): domain Bacteria; phylum Bacillota; class Clostridia; order Oscillospirales; family CAG-272; genus SIG673. Next base: position 14,658 of record JAZRDX010000060.1, on the reverse strand, counting down.
AGGACAGAGAGGGTATAGAAAAGACCGCGTTTATGGTTAAGAAATTTATAGACCTCGGCGGACACCAGATGCAGCTTAACGTTGTAAATAACGAAAAGCTGAAGGATGCACAGAAATATCCCGAAAAGTATCGTAACCTCGTTGTAAGAGTATGGGGCTGGAGCGGATATTTTACAGAGCTTGACAAGATGTATCAGGATCAGATTTTAAAGCGCACAGAGCATTCCTTTTAATGAACGGAGTAGTTTTTGACATAAAGGAATTTTCCGTATACGACGGTCCCGGTGTGCGAGTAACGGTGTTTTTAAAGGGTTGCCCGCTTCGCTGCAAGTGGTGTCATAACCCCGAGGGGCTTTCTGCGAGACAGCAGGTTATGCTCAGTAAAAATGCCTGCGTAAGCTGCGGAAAATGCACGGTGGAAGGCTGTCCTCTCAGCGGAAGCGTTTCTGCGTTCGAGAGCGGTAAGGTGAACTGTTCGGGGTGCGGAAAATGTACTGAAAAGTGTCCTATGGGGCTAAGAAAGCTTTCGGGAACGGTTTATTCCTCGGAAGAGCTTATAGAAAAAATAAAGAAGTATGCGCCGTTCATTTCCGATGGCGGTGGAGTAACCTTTTCGGGCGGTGAGCCTACAATGCAGGCGGATTTCCTTTCGGAGGTTCTTGACGGGCTGCCTTTCCATAAGACTATGCAGACCTGCGGCTACTGCGATCCCGAAAAGTTTAAGTCGCTTGTCGGAAAGCTTGATTTTCTGTTTTTTGATATTAAGCACGCCGACAGCGAAAAGCATAAGCTCTATACGGGAGTAGGCAACGAAGTAATTCTTGAAAATTTAAGCTATCTCATAGCTTCGGGAGTTCCGTTTATCGCGCGTATTCCTCTTATAGCGGGTGTAAACGACGACGGTGAAAACCTTACTAAAACAGCGGAGCTTCTTAAGGACGCGAAAAATCTTTTAAGAGTTGAGCTTCTTCCGTACAATGCCGCCGCGGGCGCTAAATACGAAATGGTAGGGAAGAAATACCTGAATAACGACTTTAAGTCGCCGGAAAAAATCGATGTAACGCCGTTTACCGAGCGCAAAATTGAATGTAAGATAATGTAAACTGTCTCATTTACGGTTTTCTTCCGAGTTTAAATAAAAATATAAAAGGAGCGACACGCGATGAAAAAACTTGTTTTTCATATAGCGATATCTGTCGCTCTTTTTTGCGTTCTTACCGTGATTTTTATAGGGTACGGCAAGGAAAAGCCGCCTTTTTATCAGGTGGATAAATCCGATGGAAGCGGTATTACGCTGACGGAAGGTGAAGATTATCAATGTGTGGGAGCGCCGATCGAAATACTTGAAAAACCGAAAAACGTGCGAGCGGGAGATACTGTTTTTCTGACGTTTAAAGGAGAAAGCTATACCGATTATGAAATAAGGGTATATTATCCGTCGGGGGTTAGCACCGAGGAAAGCTTATCGCCGAGAAAATCCGACGGCGAAGGAAAATTCGGTTGGGAATTTATCGTTTCCGCAAATAGCGTGGCGGAAAAGCTGAGAATTGCCGTTTTGAGTGATAATTCTTGCCTTATAACAGAAATAGAAATTACAGGTTAAACAGTGAGTTTATATTGATTTAACAAAAAATACCGAAAATTCATAACTCTAAAAGAGAAGTCAAAGCACAAAACGCGCGACTTTTCTTTTGTTTTTGCCACTATTTACACTATTTCTCGATAAAGAATACCTTTTTTGTTCAAGTTTATGTAAATTTAATATACTTACAATGTAACTAAAACACCTTTACAAATTAGAAAAAATATGTTAAAATATTAACGAAATAAAAATTAAAACGCATTACAAAATTAATTTGAACTGAATTTTTTTAAAAATAAATTATGGAAAGGGTGAAAAAGAGTGAACAAAGTTTTAAAAGCCGTGCTTTATACGCTTATAGCTATACTTGTGCTTACGGTTCTTGCCGCATTTGTTATGTCATTTATACCGAAGTTTGCTCCAACGCCGGATTCACTCTTTAAGGTAACCGATTTTGTATATCTGCCGATTCCGATTATAGGGATTCTCGTCATGATTCTCGTTATTGATAAAAGAACGGAAGATGAAGCGAGGGAGTAAAGGAAACCTTTTTTGCGGTTAAAAAGAAAGAATGTAAAAGTGAGATTAAGGTAGGAAGACGGCAGTGTCTTCCTATTTTTATTTTAAATTAAATATATTTTTTATAAAAAAGGTCTTGACAAAATAAATTAGTGGTGCTATAATAGTTGTATTAAAATAAATATTAAAGGCGATGACAAAGAGGACCTTGATTCGGAGTTTTTGCAGAGAGACGGTATTTGGTGAGAGCCGTTAAACGAGAATCCTGTGTTTGTAGCTTTCGAGCCGGGAGGAAGAAAGATTTTTCCGTAGAACCTCCCCGTGATAGCCGCGTGAGAGCAAAAAGAGTTATTTGACTCTGAGGGGCAGCAGAGCTGCAATTTGAGTGGTACCGCGGGTTTGATATTTCAGGCTCGTCTCAAAGAAAATCTTTGGGACGGGCTTTTTACATCTTAGTCCCTTACGTAAGAAAGGATTGCTTATATGAAGAATATAGCAGAGCTTGATTTAAAAATCAAGGAAATGGCGGAGCGAATAAAGGAGCTCCGTGAAATAGAAGGGCTTACCGCCGCTGAAATGGCTGTGAAAACGGGTGTCAGCGAGCAGGAGTACGTAAACTGCGAAAACGGTCTTTCCGACCTTAACTTCGCGTTTATATACCGCTGCGCGGCGCCGTTTAACGTCGACGTTACCGATATTATAGCGGGACAAAGCCCGAAGCTTAAGTCTTATACGCTTACCAGAAGCGGAAACGGTCAGAAGATAGAGCAGGCGCACGGAATGACGTACTATAACCTTGCCGCGTCTTTTAAAAACAGAATAGCCGAGCCGCTTTACGTATGCAGTAAGTACAGAGAAGACGCGCAGGATAAGCCTATTGAGGTAACCACGCACGACGGTCAGGAATGCGATATAGTTATCAAGGGACACCTTAAGGTTCAGATAGGCGACCACAGCGAAATTCTCGGCGCGGGAGACTCTATTTATTACGATAGCTCGACTCCTCACGGAATGATAGCTGTTGGCGGAGAGGACTGCCATTTCTACGCTATGGTACTTAATCCGAACGGAGAGAAGATACCGGAGCTTCAGCCTCAGGTTTCAAGAACGCAGTCGCCGTCGCTTGAAAAAGATACCGAGGACCGCGTTTATAAGAAGTTTATAGACGTTACCGAAAACGAAAATGGAACTCCGACGTCGATAACCTTTAAAAATACCGAAAAATTTAACTTCGCTTACGATATTCTTGACGGCATAGCGAAAAAGACACCCGATAAGCTCGCTATGTTACATATTTCCGCAGATAAGACGGAAACCCGTTTCACGTTCGGTGATATTAAGAAATATTCATGCAGAGCAGCAAACTACTTTAAGTCTCTCGGAATTAAAAAGGGAGATAAGGTAATGCTGGTTCTCGGACGCCACTATCAGTTCTGGTATGCCGCGCTCGGTCTTAACAGAATAGGCGCCATAATGATTCCCGCTATGAATCAGCTTCTCGACCACGACTACGAATACCGCTTCAATGCCGCGGGTGTAAAGGCGATAATCTGCGCGAGTAGCGGAATCGCGGCTGAGCAGGTTGATCTTGCCGCAGATAAGTGTCCGTCGCTCGTACATAAGATGATTGTCGGAGGAGAGCGCGAAGGTTGGCGTAACTTCGACGAGGAATGCGCGCTGTTCAGTACTCATTTTGAGCGTACGGCTGACGCTCCCGGCGGAGACGATACGATGCTTATGTTCTTTACCTCGGGAACGACCGGTTACCCGAAGATAGCGGTACATAATTACAAGTACGTTCTCGGTCATTTCCACACTGCGAAATATTGGCATAACGTTTCTCCCGACGGACTTCACCTTACCATATCCGATACCGGTTGGGCAAAGGCTATGTGGGGTAAGTTCTACGGTCAGTGGCTCTGCGAGGCGGCGACCTTCGTATACGACTTTGACCGCTTTAATGCCGCGGATATTCTTCCGATGTTCGCAAAATACGGAATTACCACCTTCTGCGCACCGCCTACAATGCTCCGTATGATGATTAAAGAGGATATTTCGAAATACGACCTTTCCTCGGTTAAACACATGACGACGGCGGGCGAGGCGCTTAACCCCGAGGTTTACCGTCAGTTTGAAAAGGCGACGGGACTTCAGATAATGGACGGCTTCGGTCAGTCGGAAACCACGATGGTTATAGGAAACCTTGTCGGTGCTCCGCATAAGATCGGTTCAATGGGTAAGCCGGTTCCGGTATACGACGTATGTCTGCTTGACTCTGACGGAAATCCCGTTAAGACAAGTGAAGAGGGTGAGGTTTGTATTAATCTCAAAAACGGTTACCCCTGCGGACTTGCTACCGAGTACTACGGCGATGCCGAAAAGACTAAAGAAACGTGGAGAGACGGATATTACCACACCGGAGACGTTGCATGGCGCGACGAGGACGGATTTTATTGGTACGTCGGACGTGTTGATGACGTTATTAAATCGTCGGGCTACCGCATAGGTCCGTTTGAAATTGAAAGCGTTATTATGGAGCTTCCCTACGTTCTTGAGTGCGGAGTATCAGCGGTTCCCGATGAGGTTCGCGGTCAGATAGTCAAGGCGAGCATAGTTCTCGTCAAGGGCAAGGAGCCGACAGAGGAGCTTAAGAAGGAAATTCAGGAATACGTTAAGAAGCACACCGCTCCTTATAAGTACCCGAGAATAGTAGTGTTCCGCGATTCGCTTCCGAAAACCACCAGCGGAAAGATTCAGAGAAACAAGCTTTAAGTTTCCGAGGCGACGGAATGGATTTCAGGAGAATAACCATAATATCGGGACATTACGGAAGCGGCAAAACGAATATAGCCGTATCCCTTGCGCTCGATTTAAAGAAACAGCACGAAAATACCGCTATTGCGGATATTGACATAGTAAACCCGTATTTCAGAACCAAGGACAGCGAAAGACAGCTCGCTGATAACGGTATAAGACTTATCTGCTCCGAATACGCGAACAGTAACGTTGATATTCCCGCGCTTCCGCAGGATATGTACGCGGTTACCGACGACAAAACGCTTTACAGTATTCTTGACGTCGGCGGAGACGAGCGCGGCGCGCTTGCGCTCGGAAGGATAGCTCCTAAAATACGGGAGGAAAACAATTTTGAAATGATATACGTGGTAAACAAATACAGACCGCTGACAAGAGATGCCGAAAGCGCCATAGAGGTTATGCGCGAAATCGAAGCGGCTTGTAAACTAAAATTTACCTGTATCATAAATAATTCGAATCTTGGCGGCGAAACGGACGAAGAAACGGTGCTATCCTCGGTAGGATACGCCGAGGAAATTTCGGAGAAAACAGGACTGCCCATTCTCTATACCACGGTAAGCGAGAATATGTACCTGCCGCTCAAGGATAAAATAAAAAATCTCTATAAAATAAATCTTCAAAAACGTATGTAAAGGAGAAACTGAAATGGCAAAACTGACGTTTAAAACCGACAAATGTAAGGGTTGCGGTCTTTGCGTAAGCGCCTGTCCCAAGGGTGTTCTCGCACTTGCCGCCGACAAAATCAATCAAAAAGGACACCATCCGGTAGAGGCTGTAAACGAAGCCGCATGTATCGGCTGCGCATTCTGCGCCACCATGTGTCCCGACTGTATAATCAAGGTAGAAAGGTAGGACTTTAAAAATGGCAGATAAGGTTTTAATGAAGGGTAACGAAGCTATCGCCGAAGCCGCAATAATCGCAGGCTGCAGACATTACTTCGGTTATCCGATAACACCTCAGACGGAAATAGCCGCTTATATGGCAAAGAGAATGCCTAAAATCGGCGGAGTATTTCTTCAGGCGGAAAGTGAAATAGCCGCTATAAATATGGTATACGGAGTTGCCGCAACGGGAAAGCGCGTAATGACCTCCTCGTCCAGCCCCGGAATATCCCTTAAGGGAGAGGGTATATCTTACCTTGCGGGTGCGGATCTTCCCTCGCTTATAATCAACGTTCAGAGAGGCGGCCCCGGTCTCGGCGGTATTCAGCCTTCTCAGTCCGACTACTTCCAGGCAACCAAGGGCGGCGCTCACGGAGATTTCCATATGATAGTTTTAGCTCCCGCTTCGGTTCAGGAGATGGCGGAGCTTACCGTTAAGGGCTTTGACCTTGCGGATAAATACCGTATGACCTCTATGATTCTCGCAGACGGTACTATGGGACAGATGATGGAGCCTGTTTCTCTTGATATTCCCGTAGGCGGAACGGTAGACAAGCCCTGGGCGGTTACCGGAACCAAGATGCAGAGAGAACATAACGTTGTTAACTCGCTCTACCTTAAGCCCGAAATGCTTGAAAAAACCAACTTTGAGCGTTACGAGCGCAATGAGGTAATAAAGCAGAACGAGGTAATGTACGAGGAGTATCTTATGGACGATGCGGAAATCTGCATAGCGGCATTCGGTATTGCAGCCCGTGTTTCCAAAAATGCTATTAACGAAGCCCGTAAAAAGGGTATAAAGGTCGGTATGATAAGACCTATAACGCTTTGGCCGTTCCCGGAAAAGCAGTTTGCCGCTGCCGCGGAAAAGGTTAAGTCCTTTATCTCCGTTGAGCTTTCAATGGGACAGATGATAGAGGATATTAAGCTTGCCGTAAACGGAAAGGCAGAGGTAACGCTTTGCAACCGCTCAGGCGGTATGATTCCGTCGCCCGAGCAGGTTCTTGCGGCAATAGAGGCTGCGGCGGAAAAAGGAGGTAATAAGTAATGGTAGTATTTGATAAGCCCCATGCTCTTGCGGATATACCGCTTCACTACTGCCCCGGATGTACTCACGGTATAGTTCACCGTCTGGTTGCCGAGGTTCTTGACGAGCTTCAGATTGAAGGAAAAACGATAGGTATAGCTCCTGTTGGCTGTTCCGTTATGGCATACGATTATTTTAACTGCGATATGATAGAGGCGGCACACGGACGCGCCCCGGCAGTTGCAACCGGTGTTAAGCGTTCCGATCCCGATAACATCGTATTTACGTATCAGGGAGACGGAGACCTCGCTTCGATAGGTATGGCGGAAACGGTACACGCGGCGGCGAGAAACGAAAACATTACAATTATATTTATAAATAACGCGATCTACGGTATGACCGGAGGACAGATGGCACCCACCTCGCTTCCCGGTCAGATCACCCAGACCTCTCCTTACGGAAGAGACGTAAACCACTGCGGTTTCCCGATAAGGGTTTGCGAGATGCTTTCACAGCTCGACGGCGCCGAGTACCTTGAGCGCGTAGCGGTAAATAACGTTAAAAACGTAAAGAACGCAAAGAAGGCTATTAAGAAAGCGTTTGAAAATCAGGTTAACGGCAAGGGATTTTCTCTTGTTGAGGTTGTTTCCAGCTGTCCTACCAACTGGGGACTTACTCCCGAAAAGGCTCTTGAATGGATCGACGAAAAGATGATTCCTTATTACCCGCTCGGCGTATATAAGGACAGATCCGCACAGAAATAAGAGGGAGGAAAGCAGAAATGAAAACAACACAGTATCTTATCGCAGGATTCGGCGGACAGGGAATACTGTTCGCGGGAAAATTCCTTGCATATAAAGGTCTTACCGACGGCGCAAACGTAAGCTGGCTTCCTTCGTACGGCCCCGAAATGAGAGGCGGTACAGCAAGCTGCAGCGTTATAATCAGTGATACTCCGGTAGGTTCGCCTATCGTATCAAATCCCGACGTTCTTATTGCTATGAACCTTCCGTCTCTTGATAAATATGAGGACAGCGTTGTTCCCGGCGGAACGATATACGTTGATTCTACTCTTATCGAGCGTAAGGTAAAGAGAACAGACGTAAACGTATTCTACATACCGGCAACCCAGATGGCTTCGGATAACAAGACTCCTACCCTTGCCAATATGATCATAATGGGTAAGGTTCTTAAGGAAAACGGCGAGTTCGACGACAAGACCTCCGTTGACGCGGCTCTTAAGAAGGTTATTTCCGCAAAGCGCGCGGATATGCTTGAGACTAACCTCGGAGCAATGGTTCTCGGAAGAGATTATACTGCCGAATAATTTTGCGGCAGCCCCAGGCGGAAAATGTCTAATGGGGGCGTAGCACCGAAACGAAAAAGCCTTTTTCGGTTTTTGTGCGAATAAAAATTTATTTGATTTTGGAGAATAGTTATGGAAATCAAAATTACAAAAACAGCGGCTCCGGCAGTAAAGCCCGATCCGTCTACGCTTGGCTTCGGTAAGGTTTTCACCGACCACATGTTTATTATGGAATACACTGCGGATAAGGGCTGGCACGACGCGAGAATCGTTCCCTTCGGAAAGATCGAGCTTCACCCCGCCTGTACCGCGCTTCACTACGGTTCCGAGGTTTTCGAGGGACTTAAGGCATACCGTAAGGCTGACGGAAGCGTTCAGCTTTTCAGACCTATCGAAAACATCCGCAGAATGAACCGCTCCGCAGAGCGTCTTTGCCTCCCCGAAATTCCGGAGGACATCGCTATGCAGGTTCTTACCGAGTTTGTAAAATTCGAGCAGGATTGGGTTCCCTCCGCTCCCGGCACCTCGCTTTACATCCGTCCCTTTATGTACGGAAACGACGAGACTCTCGGAGTACACTCTGTAAAGCACGCAACCTTTATGATAATCACCTCCCCCGTAGGAAGCTACTACAAGGAGGGTATCAACCCCGTTAAAATCATGATAGAGGCCGACGACGTAAGAGCTGTAAGAGGCGGTACGGGTGAGGCTAAGTGCGGCGGTAACTATGCCGCAAGTAACCGTGCGGGCGAAAAGGCGGAGAAGAAGGGATATTCTCAGGTTCTCTGGCTTGACGGTGTTGAGCGCAAGTATATCGAAGGGGTCGGAGCTATGAACGTTATGTTCAAGATAGACGGAGAGATAGTAACTCCTATGCTCACCGGCTCCATTCTTCCCGGAATTACCCGTAAGTCCTGTATCGAAATGCTTAAGGCTGAGGGCTACAAGGTAAGCGAGAGACTTATAAGCGTTGACGAGCTTGGCGCGGCTCTTGAGAGCGGCAAGCTTGAGGAGGCTTGGGGCTGCGGAACAGCGGCTGTTATCTCGCCTATCGGAGAGCTTTGCTACAAGGACGTTAAGTACGTAATCAACGAGGGTAAAATCGGAGAGGTTACGGCTCATCTTTACGATACCATCACCGGTATTCAGTGGGGAAGACTTCCCGATAAGTACGGCTGGACGAAGCCTCTTGTGTAAGACAAAAAATTCACAATTTATTCATTGACAAAATAGGCTCGCTGTGATACAATAGCTATGTTATGACAAATGCAATGAAGGAATTATTTTCCGATGTAGGCATCACAGAGAGTCGGCGTTTTGGTGCAAGCCGATATGCGGAAAACGGAAAAGTCTCGTTCCTGAGCAGAACCTCCGAAAGCGTTTCAGTAAGAGGCTCCGGAATGCCCCGTTATCAAGGCAAAAGGCTTGATAGAGCCTTACAAAGAGACCGCAACTATGCGGTAATCAGGGTGGTACCACGGATAAATTCGTCCCTGAAGCCTTATGGCTTCGGGGACTTTTTTTATAAAAAATCAGCAGAAAGAGAGAACATAAAAGTGAAAAAGATTACAATTGCCGACATGACACTTACGGAATATTCCCAGACGTTATCGTTTAAAGAAAAAATTGAGGTTGTAAGAAGTCTTGATAATCTAAACGTTGACGTTATATATATGCCGAGAATAGAAAACGTAAAGGCGGACAGTCTGCTTATCCGTACCGTTTCGGCGTTTGTAAAGAACAGCACCTTATGTGTTGAGGCAGGAAACACAGCCGAAAGCATTGAAACCGCGGCTCAGGCAATTTCGGGAGCGAAAAGCGCACGTATGGCGGTAAGACTTCCCGTTTCTCCCGTTAAGATGGAGTATACCTATCACAAAAAGCCCGCTAAGATGGCGGCTCTCGCAAAGGAGCTTTTTGCCGCAGCGGTCTCCAAATGCGCAAACGTTGAGTTTTACGCAGAGGACGCAACCCGTGCGGACAGCGCCTTCCTTCGCGAGATGGTAACCGCGGCAATAGCGGCGGGAATAAAGACGGTAACCTTCTGCGACGATGAGGGTTCCATGCTTCCCGACGAGTTTGCCGCGTTTATCGAGGGACTCCGTAAGGATATTCCCGAGCTTGAGGGCGTAGCTATCGGAGCTGTATGTAAAAATACGAACGGAATGGCAAGCGCGTCAGCCGTTATGGCGATAAAGGCGGGGGTAAGCGAAATAAAGTGCTGTGTAGGCAAAAACGAAATTACAGGACTTTCCGATTTTGCTAAAATACTTTCCGACTGCGGAGACAGATGCGGAGTTTATTCGAGCATCAATTATAACGTTCTCAGCCGCACCGTAAATCAGATAAAGTGGATTGAGGGCGACAAGAAAGCGGGAGCGGCAAACGTAGCGGAGCTTTCCGATAGCAGCGCCGACGTATTTGACATTCACGACAGTGAGGAGAGCGTTGCGGTAGCGGTAAGAAAGCTCGGATATGAGCTTTCGGACGATGACTTTATAAGGGTTTACGAGGAATTTAAGCGTGTTGCCGCTAAGAAAAATATAACGGCAAAGGACCTTGACGCGATAGTATCAAGCGTTGCGCTTCAGGTTCCCCCGACGTATAAGCTTGTAAGCTACGTTATAAATAACGGAAATATTATCGCTTCATCTGCTCAGATAAAGCTTGAGAAAAAAGGCGAGTTTATAAGCGGAATTTCGATGGGAGACGGTCCTATTGATGCCGCATTCAAAACACTTGAACAGATAATAGGACGTCATTTTGAGCTTGACGATTTCCAGATCCAGTCGGTAACCGAGGGCCAGGAGGCTATGGGTTACGCTCTCGTAAAGCTTCGCAACGAGGGTAAGCTTTACTCCGGAAACGGTATTTCCACCGACATTATGGAGGCGTCGATCAAAGCATATATAAACGCAGTTAACAAAACTGTTTACGAGGAGGAAACAAAATGAAGCTTTCGTTTTCAACAAAGGGCTGGCACGGAAAAAGCTTTGACGAGCTTTGCGAGATAGCAAAGGAGCTTCGTTTTTCCGGAATAGAGCTTCACAATATAAAAAACAAGCTGTTCACCGATAGCGACAGCGCGTTTAATGACTACGCGACCGCCGCTACTCTCCGTAAGCTTTATGAAATGAAGATGAGCATTCCCTGCATAGACAGTATATGCGATCCCGCTGATACAGAAAAGGCGGATGAGGCTATGGCGGAGCTCAAGGAGTGCATCCGCATAGCGAAAAACCTTCATATACCTTATATAAGAGTACACGCATCCGCTCACGGAGATAACGATTTCGAAACCGTTAGAGCTTTCATATCCGAAGTTCTTCCGATTGCAGAGGGGGCAGGTGTTGATATTCTGCTTGAAACGAGCGGACTTTTCAGCGATGCTAAAATGCTTCGCGATATGCTTGACAGCTTTGCGAGCGACAGCCTTTCGGCACTTTGGGACGTTTATTCCTCCTATTTTATAGCGGGACAGTCTCCCGAAACAACGATAGAAACGCTCGGCGCTTACGTAAAGCACATTCATATAAAAGACGCCGAAAAGACGGACGACGGGGTAAAATATTGCCTTATGGGCGAGGGACAGCTTCCGATAAGCGAGCTTATAGGTGCGCTCCGTTCCGTTAACTATAACGGCTTTATCTCGCTCGAATGGCACCCGAAATGGTGCGAGGAGATAGACGACCTCGAAATTATCCTTTCTCAGTTCGAAAACTTTATGAGCCAGTTCAGCGATACCGCAAGAGCGGATAACTCGCTTTACTATAACAAGGCACATACCGGCAGATACGTCTGGAAAAAGGAGCTTCTTATAGACCTCACCTTCCCGAAGGTGCTTGACCGCATGGTTGAGGAATTTCCCGACAAGCTTGCGTTCAAATACACGACGCTTGACTATACCCGTACCTACTATGAGTTCAGAAAAGACGTTGATACCTTTGCGCGCAGTCTTATTTCGCTTGACGTAAAGCCGGGCGACCACGTTGCGGTATGGGCGACCAATATTCCGCAGTGGTATATAGCCTTCTGGGCGGTAACCAAGATAGGCGCGGTTCTCGTATCAATGAACACCGCGTACAAAATTCACGAGGCTGAGTATCTGTTAAAGCAGTCTGATACGCATACGCTTATTATGATAGACGGATACCGCGACTCTAATTATTCCGAGACGATAGCCGAGCTTTGTCCCGAGCTGGAAAACACAAAGCCGGGAACACCTCTTCACAGCCGCCGTCTGCCCTTCCTCCGTAACGTAATTACGGTAGGCTTTAAGCAGAAGGGCTGCCTTACCTGGGAGGAGACGATAGCCAGAGCCGATATGGTTCCGGTTGACGAGGTTTACCGCCGCGCCGCCGCCGTTGACAAGGACGACGTATGTAATATGCAGTACACCTCGGGAACGACGGGCTTCCCTAAGGGGGTTATGCTTACCCACTATAACGTTGTAAATAACGGAAAATGTATAGGCGACAGAATGGATCTTTCCACCGCCGACAGAATGATGATACAGGTTCCTATGTTCCACTGCTTCGGAATGGTTCTTGCCATGACGGCAAGTATGACTCACGGAGTTACACTGCTTCCGCTTCCGTATTACGCGCCGAAGCCAGCGCTTGCATGTATCAATTCCGAAAGAATAACCGCGTTCCACGGTGTTCCTACCATGTTTATAGCACTTCTTGAGCACGAGGACTTCGAAAAGACCGATTTCTCGCATATGCGTACCGGTATTATGGCGGGAAGCCCCTGTCCTATCTCGGTTATGCAGGACGTTATAAAGAAGATGCACATGGACGAGATAACCATAGTTTACGGACAGACCGAGGCGTCTCCCGGATGTACCATGAGCTCTACCGACGATCCTATCGAGGTAAGAGTAGGTACGGTCGGACGCGCGCTCCCCGAAATAGAATGTAAGATAATTAACCCCGAAACGGGAGAAGAGTGCCCCGACGAGGTAACGGGAGAGTTTGTGGCGAGAGGCTACAACATTATGAAGGGCTACTACAAGATGCCTAAGGCTACCGCCGCGGCGATAGATAAGGACGGCTGGCTCCACACGGGAGACCTTGCCTGCCGCACCAAGGAGGGTAATTACCGTATTACGGGACGCCTTAAGGATATGATTATCAGAGGTGGAGAAAACATCTACCCGAAGGAAATAGAGGAGTTTATCTACACCCATCCGAAGGTTAAGGACGTTCAGGTCATAGGAGTTCCCGACGAGCAGTACGGTGAAGAGATAATGGCGTGTATCATCTTAAAGGACGGCGAGGAGATGACTGTTGAAGAGATGAAGGACTACATCAACTCTCACATGGCGCGTCATAAGGTTCCGAGATACATTGATTTTGTAAAAGAGTTCCCGATGAACGTTGCGGGTAAGATACTCAAGTATAAAATGCGCGAGGACGCTATTGAAAAGCTCGGACTGCAAAAGGCGGCTAAGGTGGTAACTGCGTAATGTATGCGGGTAAATTCCGAACGGTAGACGCCCACTGTCATATCTATCCGGAAAAAATAGCCGCAAGAGCGATCAGCGGAACGGATACCTTTTACGGACTGCATTCGTTAAAGAACGGAATTGTCAGCGATATGATAAAAGAGGGGAGCGAGCAGGGGATAGACCACTTCGTCGTTCAGTCGGTCGCTTCAACACCAAAGCAGGTCAAAAGCATAAACGAGTTCATTGCGAGAGAGGAAGCCGAGTATAAAGGAATACTCACCGGGCTTGGAACGCTTCACCCCGACAGTGAGAATATTGAGGGAGATTTTGAGCATCTGTGCGAGCTTAATCTACACGGAGTAAAGCTTCACCCCGATATTCAGAGCTTTCGTATAGACGACAAAAAGTGTATGAAGATATACGAGCTGTGCGAAAGCCACGGTCTTCCTATACTGATGCACACGGGAGACTACCGATACGATAATTCTAACCCCGACAGACTAGTACCGGTTTTAAAGGCGTTTCCAAAGCTTATCATGGTCGGAGCGCATCTCGGCGGATGGTCTGTATGGGACGAGGCGGCAGAGAAGCTTAGCGGCTTTGAAAATCTTTACGTTGACACCTCGTCGTCGTTTGGATTTCTTACCGATGAAAAAATGAAAGAGCTTATTCTTGCTTACGGCACTCATAAGGTGCTGTTTGCTACCGATTATCCCATGTGGGACGCTACGGACGAGCTTAAGAGACTTACCTCGCTTGGCTTTACCGATGCCGAGTACGAAAAGCTGCTCGGTAAAAACGCGGCAAAGGTTTTCGGCATAGGCGGATTCTAAAAACGAAGACTCCTTCAGTCTTTGCATAGGCAAAGACGCACCGTTCCGAAGGAAAGGTTACCCTCATCGGAGGAAGGCTTGTTTAAGGTTTTCGGTGTAGGCAGATTTTAAAATAATAACAGTTAGCAAAAACAGCCTCCCCTGTGTAAGGGGAGGTGTCTTGCTGTGCAAGACGGAGGGGTTGTAAATATAACCTTCCGTTATAGCGCGTAAGCTAAAAATGATTACGTTTGTTCTGGG
>JAZRDX010000059.1:0-2670 GCA_045660565.1 Eubacteriales bacterium | reverse complement strand
TAGCAGAAATTCTTGAAAAAGTCAAGAGTATTCCACTTGGTAACGAAATTTTTTCTGAGGACGTAGCGAAAAAGCTTGGTGTAGACCGTGCTAAGGGAAGTCTGTCGGAAGATGTTCGCTTCGCTCTTCCTGAGAATTTCGACATTGACACCGTTCTTGAAAAAGGACTGCCGATAAAGCCGAAGGAACCGGGAGTAAGCGCGACGCAGAATAACGCTTACGCCATAAGGTATGAGACCTATTCTAAAAAGTCTGCTCTTGAAGTTATAAAGAAAATGCACGGCTCGAGAAATCTTTCTAAAAAGACACAAAATAATAAGAATGTCAATATTTTTAATAATACTTACAGTGTTGTTTTATTCAGCGCTTTTTTCTTTACAAAAATATAAAAAAAATATTGCATTTTTTCGTATTTTTTGATAAAATAAAATTAGAGTTACCGGATTGGAGATAAAATTTATGGATATTAAAGAAATACTTTCAAAATGCGACCATACACTACTTAAAACGACGGCTACGCTTGACGAAATTAAAGCTCTCTGCGATGATGGAATTAAGTACGGAACGGCCTCTGTTTGTATTCCGCCGTCTTACGTTAAAGAAGTCAAAGAGTACGTCGGAGAAAAACTGAAAATATGTACGGTAATCGGCTTTCCGAACGGATATAATACTACCGAGGTCAAATGCTTTGAGACTGAAAATGCCATTAATAACGGTGCAGACGAGATAGATACCGTTATTAACCTCGGTCATTTAAAGGATAAAAGGTATGACTTAATCCTTGACGAACTGAAAGCGCTTAAAAAGATATGCGGAGATAAAATTTTAAAGGTTATTATTGAAACCTGTCAGCTTACAGAGGACGAGATAATTAAAATGTCCGAAATTGTTACCGCTTCGGGAGCGGATTACATTAAAACCTCGACCGGTTTTTCCATAGAGGGCGCAACGCGTGAGGCAGTTAAGCTTATGAAGGAAAACGTGGGAAAGGACGTTAAGGTAAAAGCGGCGGGCGGAATTTCCACGCTTAAAGACGCAGAAGATTTCATTCTTCTCGGTGCAGACAGACTTGGAACGAGCAGAGTAGTAAAGATTATAATGAAAACGGAGAGCGACAGCTCGTATTAACTCACTTTTAATCCGTTAAAAATACAGTAGAATGGAGAAATTATATGAACAGTAGCACACCTCATAATTCGGCAAAGCCGGGGGATTTTGCAAAAACAGTACTTATGCCCGGAGATCCGCTCCGCGCGAAATTTATAGCTGAAACCTACCTTGAAAATGCCGTTCTCGTTAATAACGTGCGCGGTGTTCAGGGGTATACCGGCGAATATAAGGGTAAAAGAGTTTCTGTAATGGCGTCGGGAATGGGACAGCCGTCAATAGGTATTTATTCGTATGAGCTTTATAAATTCTACGGTGTTGAAAACATAATAAGAGTTGGCTCATGCGGCAGCTTTTCGCCCGATTTACACGCCAGAGACATTATAATTGCTATGGGCGCCTGCACAAACGGTAATTATGCATCTCAGTACCGCTTACCTGGTACTTTTTGTCCTATCGCGGATTTTGGACTTGTAAAAAAGGCGGCGGAAGAATGTGAAAAACTCGGTGTAAATTACAGAGTGGGCAACATTCTTTCCTCGGATACCTTCTATGACGATTCAAATTCGGGAATGGATTGGGCTAAAATGGGTGTTCTCGGTGTTGAAATGGAATCTGCCGCACTTTACTGTAATGCCGCAAGGTTAGGAAAAAAGGCGCTTTGTATATGTACCGTAAGCGATTCGTTTATCTATCCCGAGGAAAATACCACGGCAGAGGAAAGACAGCTTTCCTTTACCAAAATGATGGAAATTGCGCTGAATATTGCCTAAAGCGGGCTATTTTTGAGGATTTTATGAGTAAAAGAGTAATTTTAATTGTTCTTGACAGCTTTGGAATAGGCGAGCTTCCCGATGCACATCTTTGGAATGACGGGGGGAGCAATACGTTAAGGGCGATAGCGTCTCATCCGTCTTTTAACGCGCCAAACTTAAAAAAGCTCGGTCTTTTTAATATCGACGCTCTTTCGGGCGGTGTAGAAAAGCCTCTTGCTTCCTTTGCAAAAATGGCTGAAAAATCGGCGGGAAAGGATACGACGGTAGGACACTGGGAGATAGCAGGACTGATTTCGGAAAAGCCGCTTCCGACCTACGAAAACGGCTTTCCAAAGGAAATTATTACCGAATTTGAAGAAAAAACGGGAAGAAAGGTGCTTTGCAACAAGCCGTATTCGGGAACAGAGGTTATAAAGGACTACGGCAGAGAGCATATAGAAACAGGCGCGCTTATTGTCTATACCTCGTCCGACAGCGTTTTTCAGATAGCGGCACACGACGGAGTTGTTTCTACCGAGGAGCTTTACCGCTACTGTGAAATAGCGAGAGAAATGTTAAAGGGTGAGCATGCCGTTGGCAGAGTTATAGCAAGACCGTTTACCGGCGAGTATCCCTTCAAAAGAACGGCGCTACGCCACGATTATTCGCTTGTACCGCCGAGAGATACCATGCTTGATATACTGAAAAATAACGGCTTTTCCGTTATTTCCGTAGGAAAAATTAACGATATTTTTGCAGAAGTCGGATCGTAGCCATGTCGTTCTGTGGGCCAAGGAGTTGAAGGCAG
>JAZRDX010000058.1:0-8656 GCA_045660565.1 Eubacteriales bacterium | reverse complement strand
GCCGCAATTCTTGCGAGCTTTTCGTCTATTATTTTGGTAGCGTCTCCGATTATCTTGGCATACTCAACGTCGGAATCCTCGTAAACCTGTCTTATAGACGAGCCGGGAATAATATCGTGGAACTGAAGCTTAAGAATATCGTGCCAGTTCTTATCAAGAATCTCGTACGGATATACCGAATCCTTATTAAAGAGGAAATCAGCAACCGAAACGGTCTCGGCAGCCTGATAAAGAAGCTCGCTTCTTCTGTTGTTTTTCTTGTTCTTTGCGATTGTCGTGTAGGTTCCTCTGTGCATTTCGAGGTAAAGCTCGCCCTTCCATTCGGGGGTAAAACGAAGCTCCTCTGCATTTTTAAGGAACTGCTCCTTGACGTCCATAATAATATCGGTTCCGGACTTTATCTCCACCTTCGGGAAGCCGGGAAGTCCGTACTTAAGACGCTCGTAGTTTTCAAGCATATCGGGGGTGGTTCCTCCGCCTCCGTCGCCGTATCCGATTTCAAGTATATGCGTATCGGAATAGTTCTTGTTTATGTGGTCCTTCCAACGCTTATAGACGACGTTCGGAGCGGCGGTATTAACGTAACACGGCGAGAGCATTACGAATACAGGGCTTCCATCGATACCCTTCCAGATAAAGTTGTCGTTCTTCGGCTTGTTTGTTTCGCTCCAGAACAGCTTTGCGGTAAAGAAATGGTCTATTCCGCTCTTTTTAAGAATTTGAGGAAGTGCCGCGGAGTAACCGAATACGTCGGGCAGCCAGAGAACGATATTCTCTTTGTGAAACTCCTCGCGCATAAAACGCTTTCCGAGAAGTATCTGACGGACAAGGCTTTCACCGCTTATGATGTTGGTATCAGCCTCAAGCCACATTCCGCCCTCTGCTTCCCAGCGTCCCTCTTTTATGCGTGCCTTGATCTTCTCATAAAGCTTCGGGTCGTTTTCCTTTACGTACTGGTAAAGCTGCGGCTGGCTGGACATGAAGATATAGTCGGGGTACTGCTCCATAAGACGGATAGCGGTGGAGAAGGAGCGCTGTGCCTTTTCCTTGGTCTGGGCAAGTGTCCAGAGCCACGCAACGTCTATATGGGTATGTCCGAGAAGCGCTATGCAGCCGTTATTCTTGCCGCATATCTTGTTATAGAACTCGTCCATCATAAACTTACGTGCGGCGGCTACACTGTCGAAATACTCCTTCGAAGCGCGCTGACGGAGATCGAGCATAATGGTTGCTCTGTCGAGAACGTTAAGTATCTGGCTGTACTCCATAGAGTCTCTCGGGAGACACTTGGATGCCTCAAACGGAACGGTTATATCGTACCAGAGACCTTCGGTGTCTGTATCAATTTCTTTTAAGTAGAAATTAATACGGAAATTACTGTTCGAGTTCATTCCGTTGTAGAGATATATTACAACGTCGTGGTGGCCCTCTGTCATATTGGCAAAAAGGTGATTTACGTCAAACGCCTGAACGGCGGTATCGTCTCCGTCAAGGAAAAGTGTGCACTGCGGGTTAAGTGCGTCCCATCCGCCCTTGCCGGTTTCGGCGTAAAGACGGAATATTCTTTTATCCGCCGCCTTCGGAACGTCAACGGAAAACTTAACCCACCAATGGCTATCCATCGGAGCGGTAAGCTCCTCTCCCTTATATTCCTTCCAATCTGCGCTGTCGCACGGAGGAACGTTGCTTTCCTTATATTCGCAGGGAATTATTTTTACACCGCTTATCGGTGTAGCTTTAAGCACGATACGGCTTTGAAGCACCTTTGCGGTCTCTCTGATTTTCTCGGGGATAAACGTCATATTTAAATACTTCCTTTCGTGTGTATTTATTTTCTAACTACATAATACATTATTTTTATTAACAATTCCTCTGTTGAAATGACCTGTTTTTTATGGTAATATGATATTGTGATATTTTTCAGCTAAAAAAATACAAATAAATCTACATATTTTAAGGAACAGCACATGGAAGAAAAAAACGTATTTACAAAGGAGCCGAAGCAGCTTCTTGCAAAAAAACACGTTGACACCGAGGCACAGTGTCTTCTAAGGCACGTAAAGTGCGAGACGGAGCGCTTTCGTCCTCATTTTCACGACTATTTTGAGATATTTTTAACGCTTAAGGGCTCTGCTGAGCACGTTGTCAACGGCGCTTCGTTTCCTGTGAGCCGCGGATACCTTATTTTCGTAAGAGACAAGGACGTACACGATTATCTCAGCAGAAGCGAGGGCTTTGAGCTTATCAATCTTGCCTTTACAAAGGAGACCTTGACTGCGCTTTGCGAATATCTCGGAGACGGAATGGATTTTGATGCGCTTTTAAACGCAAAATACCCTCCGTCGGTAAGACTTACCGAAAAGGAAACGGATAGACTTCACATGAAGCTTACCGAGCTTAACGCGGTAAATTTCGAGGATAAGCAAAAGCTGAAGCTGCGAATGAGAGCGCTTCTCGTCAGCATTTTTACAGGATACTTCTGCGATCTGCGCCCGCTTGACAGTAAAATTCCTCTCTGGCTTGAAAACTCCTATGAAAAAATGAAGCTCCCGAAGAACTTTATCGTAGGAAAGGACAGGTTTTTCGAGCTTTGCGGAAGAACACGTGAGCACGCAACGAGAAGCCTTGTAAAGCATTACGGGGTTACGCCCTCCTCCTACGTAAACGAGCTTCGTCTCTGCTACGCCGCAAATCTTCTTCGTCTCAGTAACCTAAGTGTTGCCGACATCTGCTACGAAAGCGGCTTTGGAAACCTTTCGTGGTTTTACAGCGAGTTTGAAAGAAAATTCGGAATGTCCCCAAAAATTTACAGGCAGAAAAAAAGCGAGGACTGAACGGCTGTCTGTCAAAAACCGCGTATAAACCTCTTATTTTTACCAAAATCAAATAATTTTTTCAATTTTTTTGTCATTTTCCCTTGATTTTTTTGTTTTTTGTGCTATACTATTAATATAAGCACAAATTTTAGCTAATCTTTAGAAAGCGAAGGGTATTAATCATGGGATATTTCGTAATTAAAAAGACTCCGAGCGGAGCATTCAATTTCAGTCTTTATGCGTCCAACAAGCAGAAAATTGCCGTTGCATCGGGAATTTACACCACAAAGGCTGCCTGCAAAAAGGGGATGGCAAGCGTTGGTGTTAACGCTGTTAAGTGCGTAAATGATAACAGAATCGAGGATCAGACACTTAAAGAGTGGGAAAAGAAGACCTACCCGAAGTTTGAGATATACTTTGACAAGGCGGGACTTTACCGCTACCGTCTTATCGCCGCTAACGGTGAGAGCATCGCGATGAGCGAGGAAGGCTACAAGTCCAAGACCGGATGTGTTGGCGGAATCAAATCCGTTGCCGTAAACGCTCCCGATGCCGAAATCATCGACGAGACTGTTGAGAAATAAGCTTTAAAATACATAAAGGCTTAATTAAGCGTTTTTTCGCTTGACTAAGCCTTTTTCTGTATATATTTTAACAAATAACTTCCCTGCCACGTTTTCAACCGTCAATCGCTTTTTAAGAGCTTTTATTTCCTCTTCCCGCGCCGGGTGTGGTTCCGTACATCTCCTTAAAGTGCGCGTAAAAAAGCTTTTTGTCGCTGTACCCGACGAGAGACATAACCTCATCGATAGACTTATCGGTGTCCTTCAGCAGCTCCGATGCCTTTGAAATACGTTTTTCCTTTATGTACGTACTGAAGCTTTTTCCGAAATGCTTTTTAAGCAGGTTTCCAAAATATATAGGATTATAAAAGCTCTTTTCGGCAATTTCCGAAAGGGTTATTTTTTTATCAAAATTTTCGTCAATGTAGCTTTTTATTTCGTCAATCAGCTCGTCGGAGTTTTCCGCACTCGGGGTATCCTTACTCTGCAAAGCGCGGAGCATACGCGAAAACAGTATGCGTATTCCGCCCTGCATAACCGACTTATAGCCTATATTCTTCTCTTTGTACTCACGCAGAAGCATTTCCACAACGGAATCTATTTCGTTTCTCTCGGCTGCGCTGAAGCGAACGCACTGACTGAAAAACGAATCAATGGTTTCAAATTCCTCGAACATACTGTGGCTGAATAACGTTATAAGACTTTCGGTGTTCATAAGCTCCTTGCCGATAAACTCCGGATTTATGAGTATATTAACAAATTCATTCCCGGTAGACGGATCGTAGGAGTGGGTCTGGTCTCTGTTTATAAAGAGCATATCCCCATGCTTAACGTTATACTCTGTGCCGTCAACGTAATGGGTGCAGGTGCCTTTTAAATTGTATACAAATTCAAAAAACTCGTGCTTATGCTCGGGGCATCCGTTTGCTCTTGTGTCGAGCAGTACGGTAACGTTTTCCGCTTCATCTATAAATAATTTCTTTTCGTATATTCGCAAAAACACCCCGCCCCCTTCTACTTAAGCTTTTATTAGCTTATTATAGCACAGGAGCGAGGTGCTTGTCAATATAATTACCGAATAATCGTTACGTGAAAAAAGTTTTTAAACCCGGCTCAACGCGTTTTTTTCAGCGTTAGGCTTAGCCGAGAAGCACGACCGGTATGGTAAGGGTATCAAAGTGTCCTTCGCAGGTGATTATTGCGTAGAGGTTATTTTTTGCCTCGATCTTTTCGGGAGCGGTTATTGTGTACTCCGCAACGGCGCGCTTAAACCAGTCGAACGTGTTGATATTTAGGGGACCGTTAACCTTGAAGCCGTCAGGAGTAAACCACTGAACGCCGAACACCTTCTGAGAGGGGAAACGGCGCAAAGCGGAAAACTTAACCTTGATTTCTCCGTTCGGGGTAATTTCAGGCGCCTTATCGTATTCAACGACAATATCCGCAAGGATAGAGGTATACTCGTCGTAGTGTGCG
This sequence comes from Eubacteriales bacterium, assembly GCA_045660565.1. Lineage (GTDB taxonomy): Bacteria > Bacillota > Clostridia > Oscillospirales > CAG-272 > SIG673. The sequence goes on along the minus strand of JAZRDX010000058.1, from coordinate 3,801 downwards.
TTTCTGCCGGCAAGAGACATAGCAAAATCCCTACCCATATAATTTTTAATATCGGCATCTCCCAGATCGGTAGGCGCATCGGATACGGTTACAGCGGGCTTGAACGGCCACTGCGTGGGAGCGAGGGTTATCGCGTGAGTAGCCATAACCTCGTCGGTAAGCTCTGTACAGGTGTTCGGAACCTTTGTTGCACCCTTGTTAACCGAAACGGTTACAATACTGTCTCCGATATATTCCTGCCAATCCTTCGGGATTATCTTTGTTCCGTGCATAATTCCGAGAACAGAGCCTGCAGTCGCGCAGGTGCAGTCGGTATCGTCTCCGCAGTTGCACGCGATAAGAATACTCTCCTTGAAATCACCCTTACCGTAAAGAAGTCCGATTACCGCATAAGCGACGTTTGCGGGAGCCTGGAACCAGCCGAGCTCGGGATCGCTTGTCGTCATATCGGTTATAATATTTCTCGTTTCAAGCCAGGTCTTGCCGCCATCGTAGCATTCAAGAACCTTGGTTATGTACTGATACATCTTGCTGTTTTCCGGAATCTTGGAAAGTCCCATTTCGATAAGAGCGCGAAGGTCGGTAAAGAGAAATGCGGCAGCCTCGATAGCCGCTACGAATATAGCCGCGTATGTTCCCTCGCCGCTTCCGTGGTCGACCGCCGCATCGTGGTACGCGTAGTAGATGGCCTTTTCAACGTTTCCGGGGTAAAGCGAAGCCCAGACCTCAGTTCTTATCCACGCACCGTTGGAATGTCTCCAATAGTTATTAAGCTGACCGGAAAGCGGGGGCGCAATGCCTCTTCTCATGTTTGCCTTTCCGATACCGTATTCGTTCCAGAAAGGAACTATATATTCAAGCCAATATTCTCCGAGAATCTTTGCATCGGTGTTAAGCGGTCCCTGCTCACGTATAGCCTTAAGCCAAATAAGCTGGAGGTCAAGGTCGTCGTTCGGGAGCGGCTCGCCCTTTTTAGAGGTAAATCCCGTGCAATTAAGCACCTCTCTTTTTCCTTCAAAGGGAGTACCTATCGTTCCACCGATGTTTTTGCCAAGCCAGCAAGCATAGATTTTATCTCTGAGCTCATCTCTGTTGAAATTGATCATATTCTTTCTCCATTCTAACCGTTTTTTCGAAGCTAACGCTCCGTTTAATTTAATTGTAGCAAAAAAACACCGATTTGTCAGCGGGTAATTTAAAGATACTTAGTAGGGTATTTAAAGATTTTTTCCGTTTAAAACCCATAGCGGCAAACTTTATTCATAATATTATAAATATTTTTTAATAAAAATATAGTACACTTAAATTAGGAAGATATTGTTTTGAGTAAAATAGCGTTTTTCCGTTATTTTTACCCGTTATCGAAAACGATTTTATAAAATTCACAAAAGGAGCAAGGCACTGAAATGAAGCTTTCCTTCAGCACTCTCGGCTGTCCCGACTGGGACTACGATACCATACTTGACAGCGCGAGCAATCTCGGCTACTCCGCGGTTTCGGTAAGAGGTATCTGCCGACAGAACGATATAAGAAAAATCCCCGAATTTCTGCCCGAAAACAGAGCGCAGACCTTAAAAAAAGCAAAGGACGCAGGGGTTAAGCTTCTTTGCGTCTGCACAGGCTGCTTTTTCCACAGTAAAGAGCGCGCCGAGGCAGGCATCAATGAAGGAATAGCCGCGGTAAAGCTTGCCGCCGAGATGGGAATACCGTTTATAAGGGTTTTCGGTGATACCGTTCCCGAAACCGGCGAGACAGAGGTTCTTGATATGATAGCCGACGGAATAAAAGCGGTTTGTAAAAGCGCGGAAGCCACCGACGTTAAGGTACTGCTTGAGGTTCACGGAAACGTCAATACCGCAGAGCGTGTTAACTACATCGCAAATCGCGTTAACAGTAAAAGCTTCGGTATAATCTGGGATATAATGCACAGCGATAAGGCGTACGGAGACGAAATAGAACCGTTTTACCTCGCTGTAAAGCATCTTATCCTTCACACCCACATTAAAGACCATGTAAGAGAGACGGGCGCGCTTTGCGGCGTGGGATACGGTGATATTCCGATTGTCAAAATAATAAACATGCTGAAAAAAGACGGATATGACGGATATTTTGAATTCGAGTGGGAAAAGCAGTGGCACCCGGAGCTTGCCGAGCCCGAAACGGCGTTCAAGGATTACGTCGAATATATGAAAAAGAATTTTCCCGAATAATCCTGAAGAAATTTTCCGCGTTCCAAAGGCAAAGCGTTGATGACGGCGAAAACATCGCAAAAATCGGACCGTCGGGGACGCCGGACATTTAAAAATCGGACCGTCGAGGACGCCGGTCCCTACAAAAAATAAACACAAAAACAAAATGATAGGAGAAAAATTATGACAAACAAGACCTATGAACTTTACGGCTCAGTACTTAATGGTACGCAGTTCGCAGAAAACCACGGAAGCGAGGCTTACATTCCCTACTCCACCGACTGCGAGGCGCTTAAGCAGCCTATAAAAATCGGTGAGTACACCGCGGCTAACAGAATCGAATACCAGCCTATGGAGGGACAGGATTCCGATCTTAACGGCGCTCCCACCGAGCAGACCTTCAAAAGATATACCGAGCTTGCAAGGGGCGGCGCGGGACTTCTCTGGTTTGAGGCTGTTTCCGTTTGTCAGGACGGAAAGAGCAACCCCTATCAGCTTTGCATAACCGAGGAAAACCTCCCCGAGTTCAAGCGTCTTGTTAAAGCTATGAAGGACGCCTGCAAGGAAGCAAACGGCTTCGAGCCCGTTATAATTATCCAGCTTAACCACTCCGGAAGATACGCAAAGCCAAACGGCGTACCGGATCCTATAACCGCATACTTTAATACCGATATTGAAGATGCCCCGAAGAAGATAGCGTCCGACGACTTCCTCGCATCTCTCGTTCCTCTCTTCGTTAAATCCGCTCTCCTTTCGGCAGAAGCCGGCTTTGACGGAGTTGACATCAAGGCTTGCCACAGCTACCTTATGTCCGAGCTTCTTTCCGCTTACGACAGAGAAGGCAACTACGGCGGCTCCATTGAAAACCGCGCAAGACTTTTCGCTGACGTAACCAAGGCGGTTTTCGACGCACTTCCGAAAAATATAATTCGTGCAGCGCGTGTAAACGTATATGACGGATTTAACGGAAAGTACAGCTACGGTGAGTCTAAGGACGGCAAGATCTTCGACCTCAGCGAGGCTAACGCTATTATTGACATATTCGAGAAGAACGGCGGTCAGCTCCTTAACGTAACCATGGGAAGCCCGTACAGAAACCCCGACGTTTCCCGTCCGTACAGACCGGGACTTGACAAGCCGAAGAGCGACGCGTTATACGGCCTTTACAGACTTTGGCGCGGTGCTGACGAGATCAAAAAGGCTCATCCGGGACTCGTAATAGTCAACACCGGTATCTCCTTCCTCGGAGAGCATGCTCCCTTTGCGGCTATGGGTGCGGCAAACGAGGGAATGACCGACTTTGTCGGCTTTGGACGTATGTCGTTTGCTTATCCGGACGTAGCGAAGGATATTCTGAATGGCTGCTTTGACAAGAAGAAAATCTGCGTTGCCTGCGGAGGCTGCTCCACGCTTAAGAAGAACGTTCTCCGTTCCGGCTGTATAATCCGCAACGCTTATTACAAGGAAATTTTCAGAGAGTTCCAGAAAAACGGTAAATAATCGGCGTATAACCGACGGAAAAGCGTTAATACATAAATAGAAAAAGGCGTGAGTAAATTTAGTAACGCCTTTAAATTAAAATTATGAATAAATCAGAATGGCGCTGATAGCG
>JAZRDX010000057.1:0-31533 GCA_045660565.1 Eubacteriales bacterium | reverse complement strand
ATTATATCGGCAACGATGTTTGCGCTTATGAAGTCGTATTTTCCGCTTGCCGCTCTTATAAGGTCGGACTGACGGCAGGTAACGTTAAGCGCTTCGTTTGCGAGACAGTTTTCCTTTGCCGCCTTAACTGCGTTCGGATCAATGTCAAGCGCCTCTACCTCTTTTGCGCCAAGCTTTGATGCCAGCACCGCAAGGATTCCGCTTCCCGTTCCGACGTCAAGCACACGGCTTTCCTTCGGCATATATTTTTCGATAAGCTCCGCGCAGAGAGCGGTGGTTTCGTGTGTTCCCGTTCCGAAAGCCATACCGGGATCTATTTTTACTATTACGTCGGTTTCCTTTGCTTCGTAGTTTTCCCACATGGGTACAATTACGATGTTCTGACCGATGTGAAGCGGCTTATAGTATTTCTTCCAGCATTCCGCCCAGTCGTCCTCTTTGAGACCTATCGTTTCAAAATCAACCTTAATGTTAAGTCCTTCGAATTTAGCTTTAAGAGAGGAGAGAATTTCCGGAACGTTTTTATCCTCGGAAAGATAGACGGAAACCGCCGCGCGGCTTTTGTCCTTGTTTATAATCTCCTCGTCAAGAAGCTCGCCGTATATAGCGTTAAGCCCCTCGGTTACGTCGCTGTAATCCTCTATCATAAGTCCGTTGTCAACCATGCTCATAACGGCACTTACCGTGTCGAGGTCGTTTATATGACAGCTTACTCTTAACTGTGTCCAATTATTCATTTTGAAAAATCCTTTCAAATATGCATTTTGTAGGGGAGAAAGAGGTTTAATTTGTCTCTCGAAGCTCCCCTACGGAAATAATTAACGTTTTCGAAAAGCCTCGGCAGGCAACCGCCTGCACGGTTATAGCCGGCGGGGGGCCCCCGTTGGGTATAACCGTGATATAGGCTGTATTTGAAATCAAAGTTACAGGTTTCACAAAACCTTGGCTTAGCGAGGTTCGAAATGTTTGCACTTATATCGCGTCGCCATATGCCACCGGGTGCTACCCGGCGCTTATTTTTTCTTGAAAAGGTTTGCTATCTTATCGGCGAAACGCTGCTTTTTAACGTAGCTTGCGTTTGTGCAAAGCTCGGAGTAGCGGCGAAGCGCATCCTTAGCCTCGGGGGAGAGGTTTTTCGGTGTTTCCATTACCACGGTGAAGTAAAGATCGCCGTGTCTGTCGGTATTGTAAATTACAACACCCTTACCCTTAAGGCAGAACTGAGTTCCCGTCTGTGTTCCCTCGGGAATAGTGTATTTAACCGTTCCGGTAAGCGTAGGAACGTCTATTTCGGCTCCGAGCGTAAGATCGACGTAAGAAACGGGAACCTCGCAGAAGAGGTTGTTTCCCTCGCGTTCGAAAAGCTCGTGAGGACGAAGCGAAATGATAATGTATAGGTCTCCGTATCCGCCTCCGTTGATTCCCGCGTTACCCTGGCTGCGCAGACATATTCTCGCACCGTCGTTAACGCCCGCGGGGATATTTACGTCGAGCTTTTTGGTCAGCTTGACGTTACCGGTTCCGCGACAGTTTGTACATGCGTTTTTGATGATTTTGCCGCGTCCTTTACACGAGTCGCAGGTCTTCTGAGACTGCATCATACCGAACATTGTTCTCTGGGTAACGGTTACCGAGCCGGTTCCTTTACAGCGGGAGCAGGTTTCTATATCCGACTCCTTTTCCGCGCCGCGTCCGTTACAGCTGTGGCAAGCCTCAACTCTGTTATACTTTATGTCCTTGGTGCAACCGAATGCGGCTTCCTCAAAGGATACCGTTATTCTGTACGTTATATCGTCTCCGCGACGGGGAGCGTTTCTTCTTGCGGAGCTACTTGCGCCGCCTCCGAAGAAGCTGCCGAAAATATCACCGAAATCAAAGCCGCCGAAGCCGCCGCCACCGCCGAAGCCGCCCGCGGACGGATCAAGTCCTTCATGTCCGTACTGATCGTATATCTGCTTTTTCTCGGGATCGCTGAGTACTGCGTACGCCTCGTTGACCTCCTTGAATTTAGCCTCCGCCTCAGCGTTTCCGGGGTTCATATCGGGGTGATATTTTTTAGCCATCTGACGGTACGCTTTTTTAATCTGCGTATCATCTGCCGATTTATCTATTCCGAGAACCTCGTAATAATCTCTTTTTTCGTCTGCCATAACTATCCTCCATGCTACCGAAATCTCGGTCAGCCAAGTCTTTGCCAAATATAAGTATTAAGCGTGTAAAAAAGCCGTGAAATGTTAGTAAGTATTATTTTACTATATGTTATAATCAAAATAAAGCAATTTTTTGTTAATTTTTTCTGTATTTTGCCGCTTTGTTTTTTGCAAATTATACAAAATCAGTTTACATAAGCTTCTACTCTGTTTATCGTGAATCCCTTTGCGGAAAAGTTATCCTCATATTCGGTATGTAAATTTTCCGCCTCATATTCACTGTTGTGCAGATCATACGTCAGCTTTTCAAGTCTGAAGCCGGCTGCCTGAAGGGTTTCGACGGAATAGTCGAAAAGCGGTCTGTTATCCGTTTTGAAGAAAATAGCGCCGTCTGATTTAAGAAGCTTTTTATATATTTCAAGATACCTTGGCGAGGTGAGTCTGCGCTTTGCGTGCTTTGCCTTAGGCCACGGATCGGAAAAGTTTAAGTAGATACGGTCAACCGAGCCCTCGGTAAAATATTCGGGAAGAGTATCCGCGTCGCAGTTTAAAAGCTTTACGTTGGTACATTCTTCACGTTTTATTTTCTCCGCCGCAAGCAGTATGACGTCGGACATCTTTTCAACCGCAACGAAATGCGTTTCGGGATATTTTTTTGCAAGCTGAACCATAAATCCACCCTTGCCGCAGCCTATCTCAAGCATAAATCCTGTTTTTTCGTACGGCTTTTCGGTTATCATATAGTCAAGGCAGTTCAGCATTCTCGCCTGACCGTTTTTCTTTTTTCTCATTCTCATAAATTTTGTGTCCTTTTCAGTAAGCAGTTCAAAATAATATTATAATTAAAAATAAAGGGAAAAGCAACCGATAAAATGTAAATTTTCGTTTTTTGTCAGTCGGTGTATATTTAAGAGCCGTTTTTCACATATTATCTATGGGTATTACCAAAGTAAAATTACCCGTAAGAAAGGAATAAAGAGAATGTTAGATAAAATTTCTCTCGTTTTACTCATTATCGGCGGAATCAACTGGGGAAGCATCGGAATCTTCGGGTTTGACATTGTCGGTTGGATTTTCGGCGGTCAGGGAGCTATTGTAAGCCGTATTATTTTCACCATAGTGGGACTTGCGGCTCTCTGGTGTCTGTCGCTTCTTTTCCGTCCGTCTAACGAGGTTTTAAACGACGCAAGCTAAGGCGGGGACGGGTAACGCTAAATCGGGAATGATTAAGGCAAACGCCCAACCAAGGTAAGCGGATACGCTCCTGAAATCCGGAGCGTATCCGCTTTGTTTTATATTTTTGTCATAGGTGTTTGAGTTGCGCTGCCAATAAGCTTTACATGCGTAAGGTGTCTGAAAAACACGCTGTTTTTTGGTAAACGTATTATTCGCGCAACATTTTTACGCTGCTAAAATCTCTCCTTAGCAGCGTATATGCCCGCATTGGTGAAAAGTCGTACCAAAGGCTTAATGCGCAGTCAACGGAGTTGTTTTTTAAAACCGAGCCATCCACCACGGATTTTAATAAGCGTGTGGAGATGTTACTCCATATTCCCTCTTTTTCGGCATAGAATGTACCGTGGTACGGTGTGTTTAAAACCGCATCGTCGACAAGTGCCTTCATAAGATTTTTTCCGGATGTGTGGATATAATATGACGAGCGCCCCTGACGCGGATTAAGCTCGAAAAACAGATATTCATTTCTCGTTTCGTCGAATTTCAGGTCGAAATTCACAAAACCGACGTAGCCGATGTTTTCAAGAAAATCAATAATTTTGTTGCATACGGCGCGCTCCTTTACCGTTTTTAAAGCCGCATAATTTCCGATAAGCAGAGGGGAGCGGTATTCCAGGATCGGAGATGCGGCACCGATAAGACGTACGCGTCCGTCTTTGTCGCAGTAGGCGTTGACGGTTAATGCTTTATCTCCCGCAATATAACGCTGGACCGCAAGCGGCTCGGTGTAAGACGCACCGGAAAGCATTCTCGCGGTTTCTCTTGTTTCTTCCTCGGATTTGCAAAAATATACCTTTTTTCTGTTTTCCATATTAAGATGCAGATAGGAAAAGGCATTGCTGTTTCTCGGTTTTATTACAATGGGAAAATCAAAGGGTACGGGTGCGCTTAAAAGCTCCTCCGCGGTTAAAATAACCGTTTCCGGGTGAGGTAAATTCATTTCTGTACAGAGGCGGTAAAAGGCGATTTTGTCGCAGAAGCTGTGATAAAGCTCCTCCGAAATCACAGGTGTTTCCGAGTATTTCGAAATCAGGCTTCTGTTTTTAATGACAAGCTCTGCGTAGTAGTCGGAGCAGGGAATGACGAGAAGCTTTTCCGCTTCTTTTTTTAAAGCGGGTAAAAATTCTTCCATAATCCCCTTAAAAACCGCCCCCGTGTCAAGGTTTTTAATTACTTTTCTGATTAAAATTCTACTGTGAGAGGTAGGGGGGAGTGGGCCTGCGCAGAGAAGAAGCGGTTTTATCCCATATTCGTCATAAAAAAGACGGGCGCAGCCGTATGCGTTTTCGTCAGAGCCGAGCAGAATCGGCAGGAATTTCGTTTCTTTCGTTTTCATCTGTTTCTTTAACGTCATCTATTATTAACGACAGCGGTTCGGGTGTTTTAAAAAATCGGTCATACCACACTATAAAAGTGTAGACGGTGTACAAAACTCTCGCGTGGTTTCCTACGCCCTTTGCGTGCTCGCCGAGCATCTCGATAAGCTTTTTGTTTTCGAAAAACCTTGCGGCAGTATCGCTTTCAAAAGCGTCAAGAAGCTTTTCCTTGTATAACGGCTCTCTTATCCAGCTTCGAAAGGGAACGGGGAAGCCTTTCTTGGGACGCATTGCCGCGCTTTCGGGAAGTACGCGCATAGCGGTTTTTCGGAGCAGGAATTTTGTCGTTTTGTTTCTTACAAGAAGCCTATCGGAGAGCGTTCCCGAAACCGCAAGCACCTTTAAGTCAAGATACGGAACGCGAAGCTCGATCGAGCTTGCCATGGTCATTTTATCCGCTTTGTTAAGTATATCAAAGGGGAGCCAGAGATTTTGGTCAAGGTACATCTTTTTTCGAAGCTCACTGCTTTCGGAAGCCTCGGCGTAGTATTTTGAGGTTACGTCCTTACAGCCGCGAAGCGTCTTATATTCCTTGCTTAGCAGAGCGTAAGCGGCGGACGGTGTCATAATTTTAGCCTGTCCGATAAATGCGTCCTCTACCCGTGGGAGATTTTTCTCGGTAAATCTTTTAACTCGGTTTCCGAGCGGCGCGCTGTGCTCGTATGCAAAACGGCGCACCCCCGTCGGCAGTTTTTTATAAAGTCCTTGCAGTCTGCCGTCGGCATACCACTCGTATCCCCCGAAAAGCTCGTCCGCTCCCTCGCCGCTTACTATTACCTTAACGTCGTCCGAGGCACGTTTTGCGATAAGATAGAGCGGAACTGCGGAAAGATTGGCGTAAGGCTCGTCGCTGTGGTACTGAACCTCGGGAAGGGCTGTGAAAAAGTCCTTTGCGTCTATCTCGACCGACGTAAGCCTTGTGCCGACGTGAGCCGCCGTTTCAGCCGCCTGACGGCGCTCGTCAAAGTCAAGGTCATCAAAGCCTATGGTAAATGCGTTACGCGGCTTCGAAAGAGCGCAGATAAGTCCCGAGTCAACACCGCCCGAGAGAAACGCACCGACGGGAACGTCGCTTTCCATGTGAAGCTTTACAGAGTCGGTAAGCGCGGTGAAAAGAGTTTCCGAGGCGCTCTTTTCGCTGTCCTGCTCCTTTTGCAGAGAGACTTTATGGTCGAAAAAGGAGTACTGTCGGAATTTTCTACCGCTTTTTTTCGGAAGATTGAAGAACCTTCCGACGTGTAAGTCTTTTCCGTCATAGGTTAAAAAGTGTCCCGGCATAAGGCGCTTTACACCCTTAAATGCCGTTTCCTCGGTGGGAACGTACTGAAACTGCAGATAATAGGGAAGAACCTCGCTGTTAAACTCTTTTTTGAACAGGGGGTGCGGAAAAAACGCTTTTATTTCGGAGGCAAATAAAAGCGCGCCGTCGAAAATTCCGTAATAAAACGGCTTTATCCCAAAGGGATCTCTTGCCGCAAACAGCTGTTTTTCCCTGCGGTCATAAAAGACGAAGGAATACATACCGCGAAGATGCGCAAGCGCCTCCTTGCCGTAGGCTATGCAGGCGTAGAGGAGCACTTCGGTGTCAGAGGACGTTCTGAATTTTACTTGAAACTTTTCCTCAAGCTCGGTGCGGATCGATTTGTAATTGTAAATTTCTCCGTTAAAGCATATAAGGTATCTGCCGTCAGCGCTTAGCATCGGCTGCTCACCGCCTACAAGATCGATTATTTTCAGACGGTTAAACCCAATCGAAAAAAAGTCGTCGGAGTACTCACCGTGGCTGTCGGGGCCTCGGTGAAGAATTTTATCGGTCATTTTTCTGGCCGTTTCCTTGCCCTTTGTGTAAAACCGCCCCTTAGTGTCGCAAAATCCCGCAAAACCACACATTTTAAATTCCTCGCTTTATAGCTTTGTTTTTTTCCTTTTGATAACCGTTCCGATGTAGTTTGTTTCCGTACCCAAAAAGGTGAGTAAGCTTTTCTCTCTGCCGTCAATCACAGCGACGGTCTTTGTTCCGCCGCTTACTGCCCTGCACGCAAGGGTAAGATACGGAGAGCTGAATTTTCTTGAAATCAAAGCGGCGGTGCTTTCGGAAATGACGGAACGGAAAGGCTTTCCGTTAAGTATTATTCCGCCTCCGCGGGTTAAATATACCAAAGCGTCCGTTTTTTCCCTTGCCGAAATTTCAGCCGCTTTTGCTTTTACGTCCTCCTTTACGACAGCTACCGTTAAAGCCCCTCTTTTTGCCGAGGAAAAGGCGGTATCACGTATGCTTATACCGTTTTGACAGTTCTCCGAAACAGCGTGATTTAACGTCTGAGATTCTGAAGCGTATTTCTCTGCTTTTATGTAGGGGACTTCCGTTTCGCTCACGGAAAAGGTGGCGATACCGTTTTTATAGCACTGCTCACGTAACGTTTCGGCACCTGCCTTATCGCACACCGCAAGAGGCACAATGCCCGCTTGCAGAAATTTCGCGACAGAGAAAGAAAGGTTAGAGATAATATCGACGTGGTTTTCAAATGATACGGTGATAATCTGTCCCCTTTTTTCCGTAAGTCCCGATAAAACGCTGTCAAGAGAAAGACTGCTATTATAGGCATTTACGGCGCGCAGGGCGGCACTTACGTCGCTCAGTATCGGTGTCTCTCCGTCTTTCAGATACATAGTTTTTTCTCTTCCTCTGCCGGCAAAAAGAATAAGCCGTCTTTCTCCGTTTTCAAACGCGTTTTTTACTGCCTCGTACACCGCCGTTTCGCGGCTTTGTATTACGCTTACACTCGCGTTTTTAACGTACCCCTCCCCGCTGTCTTTGAGAATTTCCGATATATTTTTCAGTATTTCGTTTTTTATGCTTTCAAACGGTTCGCGACCGCTGTCGTCCTCGCAGATTATAATTCTGTCGCTGTGCCTTAGCGCGACCTCGGGCAGGTCATAGCGTCTGCTGTATGCCTTTTCTCCCGAACAGCCGAAAATGGCGGTGATTTTCGGTGGAGGACCGTTATAGGTTCTTTTTGCCGCTTCGAAAAGCGCCGTAAAGCTCATTTTGTTATGCGCGTAGTCAACTATTATACGAACCTTTCCGTCGGCGGTGTCGAAAATTTCCATACGCCCCTCGGTCTTAGACAAAAGAATACCTCTGAAAATTTCGTCTGCCGTACAGCCGAGAATACGGCAAACGGAGGAAGCCGCCAGCGCGTTTTGTGCGTTAAAATGCCCCGGAGAATTTATGTAAACGGGGAATAAGCTCTGCCCGCTCGGTGTCTTTTCGGCGGTGTTTAACTGCTCGCTTAAATAAACGGCTTCGCTTACGTCAATTCGGCTTCCAAACTCATTTTCCTCGTTGGTGGCAGCGAAAAAGCTTGCCCCTCGGTCTTTCTCCGAAAAGGTGTAAATTTCCTTTTTTCCGTTTGACGGACTGACCGAAATGTTTTTGCTGCCTGCCGCCACGCGCAAAACCTCCTCCGCCCTTTCGCTGTCGAGATTTATAACCGCCTTTTTGCAAAATGAGAAAAGCTTCGCCTTTGAATGAAAATAATCGTCAAGCGTCGGGTGCTCGCTTGGACTTACGTGATCTGTGCCGAAGTTAAGAAAGCAGGCAAGGTCGAATACTATTCCGTAGGTGCGAAGCTCCTTTACTCCCTGACTTGAAATTTCGCAGATTATGTGGGTGGCGTTATGCTCTATACATTTTGCCGCCGCGGCGTGAAGCTCTATCGGCTCGGGGGTGGTAAGTCTCGGACTTCCGCTCGGCAAGGCGTCGTTAAGTATAATAGCCTTAAATTTCGGGTTTTCGTTTAAGGTGTCCTTTATGCCGGTTACCGTTGACGTTTTGCCCTTTGTTCCGGTTACCGCCACCGTTACCGCCCGTTGCATCGGGTAGCCGTAGTGAAACGCGGCAAGCAGAGCCATAGCCTTTCGTACGTTTTTTACCTCGATGAAAATGCAGTCCTTAAATTGCTCGAGGCATACCCCCGAAAAAAAGGAAGTCTGTGAGGGGAGTTCTTTATCGTAAATAACGGCAAGAACCTCTTTTTGCAGTGCCTCGGTAAGATATTCGTTCAGAAAGTGCCGTCCCTTGCAGAAAAAGATACTGCCTGCCTTACATTTTCTGCTGTCGGAGTAAAGTTCCGAAACCTCTGCCGAGAGCAGAGAATTTTTCGGCGGTACGGACGGTAACGCTTTAATGCTTTCGACGTCTGTGATTTTTACCGTCTCCCCCTCGTTTTCCAGCAGCCTTACGTAATGCATAAGTGAGCGCTTCTTCATTTTTTGCATTGCTCCTTATCTATAAAAATACTTTCCTCCCAAAGTATATGTTAATTTTGCTAATTAATAACAAAATCTCTTATAAAACTTATATATATAAAAACTTGACAACAGTTTAATTATGTGATATAATTAAGATGTATTGCTTTGCGAAAAAGACGGAAGGAGCGGTAAGAACTTTGAGAATACTCGGAATTGACCCCGGATATGCGATAGTTGGATACGGAATAGTTGACTCGGTGCTCTCGCGTTTTACCGTTATCGACTACGGTGTTATAACGACACCCGCCAAAATCCCGATAGAGGACAGGCTTCAGATGATTTACGATCAGATGTGCGAGCTTGTTCGTAAGTATAAGCCCGAGGCTATGGCTATCGAGGAGCTGTTCTTTAACTCTAACCATACGACGGCGATTCCCGTCGCAGAGGCAAGAGGAGTCATTCTTCTCGTTGCAAAGCAGTTTAAAATAGAGGTTTTTGAATACACCCCCTTACAGGTTAAGCAGGCGGTGGTAGGCTACGGACGTGCCGAGAAAAAACAGGTTATTATGATGACCACGACGCTTCTCGGTCTTAAGGCTCCGCCAAAGCCCGACGATGCCGCCGACGCGCTGGCGATAGCGATATGCCACGGTAACACGGGAAGCTCGGCGCTAAGGGGATATTTTAACAAAAGGTAGTCTCGAAAGGATAAGGAAAACGTAGACACGTTTCGCCGCGTCTGGCACGCGAGGTTTCAAACGTTATTTGAATTTACAGTCGGGGTTTAGTCGGCTCCGACGGAACGGAGAACTGAATGTACTATTATCTAAACGGTATTTTAACGGTGCTTGAACCGGGAAACGCAGTTATTGAATGTGCGGGGGTAGGATATGCCTGCTCGGTAAGCGCAAGAACGGAGCAGAAGCTTTCCGCGTATAACGGAAAGCAGGTAAAGGTTTTTACCTACCTTTCGGTAAGAGAGGACGCGATGGAGCTTTTCGGATTTTTTGACAGGGAAGAGCTTTCCACCTTTAAGCTTCTTATTTCGGTTTCGGGCGTAGGCGCGAGAACGGCGCTCGGTATACTCGGAGCGGTAACTCCCGAAAAATTTGCTTATGCCGTTTCGGTTGGGGACGTAAAAGCTATCAAGGCGCCGGGAGTAGGTCCGAAAATAGCCGCGCGTATCATACTTGAGCTTAAGGATAAAATAGCCAAGGAGGTTGACGTTTCGGCAGGGCTTGACGGCGGCGAGATCGACACATCCGCGGAAAAGCTTCCTAAGGGTAACAAGCTTACCGAGGCGAGGACAGCGCTTACCGCTCTCGGATTTACCAGAGCCGAGGCAGAGGGCTTTTTACGTACGATCGACTGCACTAAGCTCAGCGTAGAAGAAATAATCAGAGAGGCGCTGAAAAAAGCGTATTAAGCGCCGATAGATATATACCTATTTGTAAGCGCCGAAGGGCGTCCGTATTTTATCAGAATGGAGATTAAACACTATGGATATGGATAACGAACAGGAATACGACTTTGAGAGCCGTATAGTCAGCTCGTCCTATTCAGGAGAGGACAGTGAAACGGAGGTTTCGCTCCGTCCTAAAACACTTGAAGAATACGTCGGTCAGAAAAAGGCTAAGGAAAACCTTAAAATTTACATTGACGCGGCGAAAAAAAGAGGAGAGGTTCTCGACCACGTGCTGCTTTACGGTCCTCCCGGACTCGGTAAAACCACGCTCTCCTCAATTATCGCAAACGAGATGGGAGTTAACATCAGAGTAACCTCAGGTCCCGCGATAGAAAAGCAGGGAGACCTTGCCGCGCTTCTTACCAACCTTGGAGAGAACGACATTCTTTTTATCGACGAGATACATAGGCTTCAGCGTTCTATTGAGGAGATTTTATACCCCGCTATGGAGGACTTTTCCCTTGACATTATAATCGGAAAAGGTCCGTCTGCGAGAAGTATCCGTCTCCCCCTTAATAAGTTTACGCTTATAGGTGCAACCACTCGCGCAGGTCAGCTTTCTACACCGCTGCGCGATCGCTTCGGGGTTGTTCTTAAGCTTGAGCTTTACACCACGGAGGAGCTTGCGCTTATAGTTAAACGCTCGGCAAAGCTTCTTGAAATAGAGATAAGCGACGAGGGTGCAAGAGAGATCGCCTCGCGTTCAAGAGGAACGCCGCGTATAGCTAACCGTCTTTTAAAGAGAGTACGCGATTTTGCGCAGGTAAAGGGCGACGGTATAATTGACAGAGAGATTGCCGACTACGCACTCGGTAAGCTTGAAATAGATGAGCTAGGTCTTGATAATATTGACCGCAGAATGCTTGAAACCATTATTAAGTTCTACGACGGAGGTCCGGTCGGGCTTGATACGCTTGCCGCTACGGTAGGTGAGGAGCCTATAACTCTTGAGGACGTATACGAGCCATACCTTATGCAGATAGGATTTCTCAGCCGCACGCCGAGGGGAAGATGCGTAACCAGACTTGCGTACGAGCATCTCGGTATTCCTATGGTAAATAAGCAGAAAAGGGCTATCGAAGGGCAGCTTGGACTTTTTGACGAGGGCGGAAACGCAAACTGATAAAAGCAAAGCCTTCGAGAACGGTTTTATCGCAGAAACAAGTTTTTAACGTTTGTGAGCTTGTTGCCGTTAAAGAAATTAAACAGTTAAAAAGGAAATTAGGACAATGTGGGCAGAAAACAGCTGGAAGGATTACGAGCTTCTTGATACCTCCGACGGGGAAAAGCTTGAGCGTTGGGGAAAATATATCCTCGTAAGACCTGATCCTCAGGTAATATGGAAGGGAATGAAAAAGCATCCGTCGTGGAAACGCGCGGACGCCGTTTATTCGCGCTCGAAATCGGGTGGCGGAAGCTGGTCGGAAAGTAATTTACCCGCTGAGTGGAGAATTGGCTTTCCTATTGAAGAAAGAAAAAACCTTGAATTTATCATAAAGCCTACGGGCTTTAAGCATACGGGACTTTTCCCCGAGCAGGCGGCAAACTGGAAATGGTTCTATAACCTTATAAAAAATTCGGGCAGAAAAATCAAGGTGCTTAATCTGTTTGCCTATACGGGCGGAGCAACTGTTGCGGCGGCTGCCGCCGGAGCCGAGGTTTGCCACGTTGACGCGTCGAAGGGAATGGTCGCGCAGGCAAAGCAGAATATGCTCATTAACGGAATGGCTGACGCTCCCGTAAGATATATCGTGGACGACTGCCGCAAATTCTGCGAAAGAGAGATACGCCGCGGAAATAGGTACGACGCCGTTATTATGGATCCCCCGTCATACGGACGCGGACCGAACGGCGAGGTGTGGAAGCTGGAGGACTGTATAAGCGACCTTATAGACCTTACCGTCAAGGTGCTTAGCGACAAGCCCCTGTTCTTCCTCATAAACTCCTATACCACCGGACTTTCTCCCGCAACCGTTCAGTATATGCTTAACTGCTCGCTTTCGCGTAAGGGCGGCAAAACCGAGTCGGGAGAGCTTGGGCTTTACGTAACCGAGACGGGTGGAATACTGCCCTGCGGCTCGTCGGTAAGGTGGACGGCGGATTAGTGCTTTAAAAGTTTAAGCGCGAATCGGTATAAACGTAGGATTTTACGGTAGCAAAGAATAATTCTTAAAAATTTGGAGAAAACTGAAATGTCAGAAAATAAAGCTCCGTTTATAAAAATAGAAAACGTGTGGTTTTCTTACGACGGCGACGAGGAGGGAGAGCATCTCCCCCCCGTACTTAAGGACGTGAGTCTTGAAATAGAAAAAGGCTCCTTCGTTGCGCTTCTCGGTCATAACGGAAGCGGAAAATCAACCCTTGCAAAGCTTATTAATCTGGTTCTTAATCCCACCGAGGGAAGGATATATATTGACGGAACCGATATAACCGCCGAAACGCTTACCGAGGACGAGCTTTACGGTATTCGCAGGAGAGTAGGAATGGTGTTCCAAAATCCCGATAACCAGCTTGTAGCAACCGTTGTCGAGGAGGACGTCGCGTTCGGTCCCGAAAACCTAGGTGTAGAGCCGACGGAGATAAGAAAAAGAGTTGACGAGGCGCTGGAGACGGTAAAGATGTCGGAGTACAAAAAGCACTCCCCCCACCAGCTTTCGGGCGGACAGAAGCAGAGGGTTGCTATCGCGGGCATTATAGCCATGCTTCCCGAATGTATAATCTTTGACGAGTCTACCGCTATGCTTGATCCCGGCGGTCGAAAGGACGTTATGGATACCATAGAGTATCTTAACCGCGAAAAGGGGATAACCGTTATTCACATAACCCACAATATGGACGAGGCGGTAAGAGCCGACCGCGTGGTGGTTATAAACGACGGAAAAATATTCCTTGACGGCACCCCGAAAGAGGTTTTCTCAAGGGTACAGGAGCTTCGCACGGTAGGACTTGACGTGCCTCAGGTAACCGAGCTTTTCTACGAGCTCAGCTACAGAGGAATAGATATTGATTACTCCGAGCTTGACGAGGAAAAATGCGCCGAGGCGCTTGTAAGACTGATAAAGAAAAAGTAGTGTCAGGGGTTTATACGTAAAATTTGTAAATCCCGAAGATTACAGCAGTTTAAGCTGATAAACATAAATACGAAAGAGAAAGTGGCATAGAAAATTGAACGCGCTTGAACTTAAAAACATAACTTATACGTACAGTAAAAAAACACCGTTTGAGCATACCGCGCTGAAAAACGTTACCGCTCTTTTCGAGGCGGGTAAGGTTAACGGGCTTATCGGTCATACCGGAAGCGGAAAATCAACCCTCGTTCAGATGATGAACGGTCTGCTTAAGCCCGAGGACGGCGGTGAGGTTTTGCTTTTCGGGAAAAATATATGGGACGAGCCGAAAAAGATACGCGACGTCAGATTTAAAGCGGGAATTGTTTTTCAGTATCCCGAATACCAGCTTTTCGAAGAAACCTGCGAGAAGGATATTGCCTTCGGTCCTAAAAATATGGGACTTCCCGAGGACGAAATAAAGCGCAGAGTAAGAAGCGCCGCGGAGTTTGTCGGACTGACCGACGAGATGCTCTGCAAGTCGCCGTTTGAGCTTTCGGGCGGACAGAAGCGCCGCGTTGCTCTTGCCGGAGTAATGGCTATGGAGCCCGAGGTGCTTATACTTGACGAGCCTGCCGCGGGACTTGATCCGATAGGCAGAGAAGAGGTTTTCGGCGGCATAAGAAGCTATCAGAAAACAAGAGGAAACACGGTTATAATTGTAAGCCACAGCATGGAGGACGTCGCCGTATACTGCGACAGACTTACCGTGCTTAAAAAGGGTGAGATTATGCTCACAGGAGACTGCGCCGAGGTCTTTAAGCACGAAAAGGAGCTTACCGAGTGCGGACTTGGCGTTCCGAAAATTTCGCGCTTTATGCGGCTTCTCCGTGAAAAGGGGATAGACGTAAGAGACGGTATATATACCGTTGACGACGCGCTTGACGAGGTCCTTCGCCTTTTGAATGATGGCGCTAACGGCAGTGTAAACGGAGGAAAAGAAAATGCTTAAGGATATAACTCTTGGTCAGTTTTTTCCGGGCGTCTCTCCGCTTCATAAAGCCGATCCGAGAATGAAGATTATTTTATCGCTTCTTTACATAGTTTTTGTTTTTATGGCGAAGTCGGCGCTTTCTTACGCGCTGGCACTTGTTTTTACCGTTGTTCTCGTTATTATCAGCGGCATTAAGCCGAGCATTATATTAAAAGCCTTAAAGCCGCTTGTATTTATAATGCTGTTTACCGCGTTCTTCAATATCTTCTGGACAAAGGGCGTCGGCGAGCCGCTGTTTGAATATAAGTTTATACGGATATACAAGGAAGGCATTTCGTTTGCAGTTCTTATGATACTGCGTATTGCCTGCATTCTTACGGGAAGCTCCGTGCTTCTTACCTATACCACGTCTCCTATCGCGCTTACCGACGGACTTGAGCGGCTTCTTGCGCCGCTTAAGGTAAT
Source organism: Eubacteriales bacterium (assembly GCA_045660565.1). Lineage (GTDB taxonomy): Bacteria > Bacillota > Clostridia > Oscillospirales > CAG-272 > SIG673. The sequence continues at coordinate 16,546 of JAZRDX010000057.1, read as the reverse complement.
ACGCGTGCCGGTTCACGAGTTTTCAATGATGATGACAATAGCGCTTCGCTTTATCCCTACGCTTATCGAGGAGACCGATAAGATAATGAACGCGCAAAAGGCGAGAGGCGCGGATTTTAATTCGGGCGGACTTGTAAAGCGCGCAAAGGCGCTGCTTCCCGTTCTTATCCCTCTTTTTGCTTCGTCGTTTAGACGCGCGGGAGAGCTTGCTACCGCTATGGAGTGCCGCTGCTACAGAGGAGATAAGGGAAGAACCCGTATGACGCAGCTTCACTATAAGCCCGTCGATTTACTGCTTCTTCTGCTTATGCTGGCATTTGGTGCGGGAATAATTCTTCTTAACATTTATCTTAAAGATTTTCTTGGTTTTTTAGTTTAAGTTAAAACGGAGTTCCGCTTAAAGACTTGCTGACGCGCCGTACGGCTTTCGTGTAGCGGAGGAAAATTAAGCGGAGTGGAAACGAAAATGAAAATTTTACTTAAAGCCTCTTACGACGGTAAAAATTACTGTGGGTGGCAGGTACAAAAAAACGGAACGAGCGTTCAGGGAGAAATCTCGCGAGCGGGTAGAGAGGTGTACGGCACCGACGTTAAAATTACGGGGTGCAGCAGGACCGACAGCGGCGTTCACGCGCTTTGCTACTGCTTTACTCTTGAAACACCGGAAAACGCCCCTGAAATCCCTTTTGACCGTCTACCTGTCGCTCTTAACGTAAAGCTTAACGACGATATTACCGTCTTTTCAGCCGAGGCGGCTGACGACGAATTTCACGCGCGGTATTCGGTGAAGGGTAAAACCTACGAGTACAGAATTGACAATGGATTTTACAGAAATCCGTTTAAGGTCGGGTATGCATGGCACCTTAAAAGACCGCTTGACGAAAATATAATGAACGCCGCGGCAAAGGCGTATATCGGAAAACACGATTTTTCAGCGTTTATGGCAAGCGGCTCGGATATTACCGATACCGTAAGGGAGGTAACGCACGCGGAGGTCATCCGTCAGGGCGACGAGGTGATTTTCAGGGTGAGCGCTGACGGCTTTCTTTACAATATGGTAAGGATAATGACGGGTACGCTTACCGAGGTCGCATACGGTAAAATACGTGTCGAGGATATGGAAGATATTATCTTGTCGTCAGACAGAAAAAGAGCCGGTATAACGGCGCCGCCGGACGGACTTTACTTAAAGAGCGTTGAATATTAAAAAACACCGTATGCGGAGAGTTGAAATTTACGTAATTACACTTAAAATATAAAAAGGGAGATGATTTTTATGGGTATATGGTTTGACCTTATACTTATAGCGGTTTTACTTGTTTCGGTAATCATAGGATACGTAAAAGGGCTTTTCAGCGTTGTGAAAAGATTTCGCCTTATTCTCACTGTTTTCCTTGCGTGGCAGCTTAAGCTTATCAGTCCTGTTAAAGCAGTAGTAGGGAAGATTTGTAAAATAGACAAGGATTATCTCTACGAAAAAGTGCAGGTCGAGTTTGGTCAGAAGCTTTCGGAAAACATTCATAACGCGGCTCTTTCGGATAGCGAAAAATACGACGCCGTTTTCGGCAAGCTCGGTGGGCTTCTCTCGGGATTTAAGGAATATTTTATGACCAGAATAACCGAGACCGCCGATAACCTTATAGCGGATATTACGGTATACGTTACCAATGCGATTTACGATCTTATCTTCGGCGCAATCGGATTTTGCATACTTTTCGTGTTTTTCTTCATACTTTTCACCGTTCTTTATCACATCATAAACAAAATTCTTGATACCGGTGTTCTCGGAACCGTAAACCATACGCTTGGCGGTGTTCTCGGTGCTGTAACCGGTCTTATATGGATGTGGCTGCTTGCCATTATCTTCGTCAAGTTCGGACCGTTTATCTTCTCTACCGATGCTGAGACTATAGCAGGCGGTATAGGTATTGTCAGGTGGTTTGTAACCAAATTCTTCCTGTCGGGAATATTCGGCGTAACTCTCTAAATGCATGTCTGAAATAAAAATCTCCTATGAGCTTTCATAGGAGATTTTTCTATTATGTTATTTAAATGACAAAAAGGCGCGTTTTCAGTCTTTTGTCATGCGGTTAAATTCTTATGCGTCGGCGTCTGATTTTTTTCTTGCTCCGATAACCGTTTTCAGGATCTCGACGAAAAGAAGCGGGTTTAAGCCTTTTAACATCAGCTTGTTGTTGTAGCTTATCGGACGCATAATATAGCCTATTATTACGTTTATAAATATCTGAGTTACAAGCGAAGCTATTGCCGCGCCCATTCCGCTTAATATCGGAATAAAGATCAGGTTAAGCACAACGTTTATAATGGCACCGCTGAGGTTAATGATCCAAAGGTATTTTTGTTTATCCTCCGCAAGCATCCAGATGTTTCTTACGGCTCCTATGTAAGAGAAAACCGTGTACCATATAAACACCCGAAGTATATCGGATGAGGTGCCGTATGCGCTTCCGTACAGTATATTTACAATAAACGGAGACAGCACGGTTATAAAGATGCTTTGCATAAGCGCCAGATATATAATAATACAGTAAAGCCTTGAAACGTTTTTTTCGAATTTTTCGGGGCTTTTCTTTCGGCTTTCAAATATCACGGGGCGCATTGAATCAAGTATCGCCGTGAATATAAAATTCGTTATCAGGCAGCAGGTTGCCGCCGCTGAATAATATCCCGCCACAGCGTTGCCGTTCATAAGCTTCAGCATAATTCGGTCTGTCTGTGTGAAAAGCGTTATCATCATATTTGATATGATGTAATAACGGCTTTTTTTAAGCATACGCCTCGCCGTTATTAAGGAAAATTTAAGCCTTGCGCCTGATTTCTTTTTATATAGCACCAATAGAGCTGCCGCTATTATGGCATAGTCGAAAACGTTTGACAGCGCAAACCAGGAAACGGATTTTTCCGTTACCAGAAGATACGTTTTGTAGATTAAAACCAAAAAATAAGAAATAAACGACGTTACCGAAACGTATTTTGACGCGAGCTTTGACTGAAACCAGTACTGTGTCAGCGCAAGAGCTTGCGTTAAAAGCAGGAGACTGTAAAGTATGCAAACGATTACCGTTGTGTTTTCGTCCTTGTTTGCAATGCTTACAAAAGCGAAAATACCGAGCATCGAGGCAATGGCTGACAGAACGCTCAGTAAAAGCGAGGTTCCTAAAATCTGACCTTCATCCTCCGGGTTATCGACAAATTCCTGAACAAGAATGCTCGGCAGTCCGAGCTGCATGACGGGGAGAATAAAGGAGACGAGCGAGGAGGCGTAGCTTATAAGACCGTAGTTTGACGGGCCGAGGTATCTTACGGTCAGAGTGGATATTATAAGCGCAAGGAGCGACTCCGCTACTTTGGTAACGATGATCCATGACGCGTTATTTATAACCTTTTTGTTTATGTCAGCCACTTCTGCCTCCTTTCAGCTTAAGAACGGAATTATTTCAGCTCCGAAAGCGTTTTTTTCAGATATTCCTTTGATGAGAAAATTTTTTCTTGGTATCCGTTTGAGGTGCCGTAATCTATAATTCCGTCAAAAACGTTTTCCGATACGGATTTTTCGGTAACTATACGCTCGGAAAGTCCTACCGAAGATAAAAAGTCGGTTATTCTTTCGTTTGTATGTTCGTTTGGAAGAATGGTGAAAAACTGTTTTTTGAATATAAATGAGAAAGCGGTTGCGTGGAAGGATGCCGATAAAACTATCTCCGCGTTTTTAACGTAGCTTAAAATTTCATCGGGACCTGCGTCCTTTATAAATTTATCGCAGTAGCATTTTCTTGAAAAGCCGGAGCAGAGAATAACCTTTAAGTTATATTTTTCGGAAAGATACTTAACCGCTTTGTCAAGAAGCGGAGAGGGTGTTACGAGGTAGACTAAAAGATACCGCGGCTCGTTTACCCTCGGTAAAAATTTTTCATAATCGGACGCGTTAAGTAAAAACACCGGATCAACGCAGTGAGTGGCAGAAACGTTTTCTCTCGCCAAAAGCTGTACCGAGCTTGATTCTCTAACAGAAACCGCGGAAAAATCACGTATTTTTTCGGCAAGCTCTTTTAAATCCTCGCTCGGAAAATCAGCTTGTCCGAGGCTTGTTCCGTACGATATTTTTTTACCGTCGGTCCACGTGAGCTTATAAGCGTCGTCGTGTCCGCAGTCGTGAAAAACGTTCCAAAGCTGATCTCCGCCCGCGATATAAACGTCGGCGTCAAGGTTTGCCGCTTTTAACTGTTCTGCGTCGGAAAAGTCGTTGTCCGTAAGCGGAATATTACGTTCGATAAAATTACGGAATTTCCGTGTTCTTCGTTTATAGCAGCCGTAGTTTAAAATTTTCGCTATCTTTGCCTTCAGCGAGGTGGCTCCAAAATATTTCGGGTTATAGTCAATAACCTTTACGTCGGTATAGCCTTCGTTTTCGAGGTGCTTGCAGAGCGCGTAGCACTGAAAAACAGAGCCGAAATTCGGGATGCCGTGTATGGTGATGATTCTTATTTTCATTTTAGCTTTATTTCCGTTTCAAGAATTTTCTCAGACGTTTTTTTATGCTTTTCGGGATAAGTCTGCGCAGAAGCGGTCTTACGTACTGATAGCGGCAGTCGGTTTTTGCTACCTTTTCGTATCCGCTCTCGGCAATTCTTTCGTATATACTGCCGCGTTTTTCGGGCATTTTGCAAGGCTCTTTTAGATTTCCGTTGTGTTTTGCGACGGAAGAGACGTCGGTTTCGATTAAGGTTATTCTGTCCCGTACCGAGTTTAAAAGCGTAAGACCTTTTTCTGTGTTAACCAAAACAGCCGAAACACCTTTTTCCGCATTCGGTACGGAAAGCACGTCCTCAACTCCCCAGAAGTCTCCTGCCGTTATATCTCCAACGCGAGAGAGAGACGAGTATTTACACTCATAGCAGCTTTTTCTGCTTACACAGTTTTGCAAATAAAGATTATAGTAGCTGTTGTTAAACGCAGAGATGGTTTTCACCTTGTTCCCATAGCCTATGCTTCCCTGCGCGCCCCAACCGTTTCTCTTTTTATTACGGAAGGTAAGCTCGGTTATATCTCCGTGCTTTAAGCGTACTGCTTCAAGATAGTCCGAAAGGAGCTTTGGGCTTGGTACACCGTGGCAGATAAGGTCTACCGTGAAAAGGTTATCAAATTCTTTACGTAAAAAGCATTTAAGTCCGTGAACCTGGCAGGGGGTACCGGTAAACAGAACCCTCTCCCCATTCTCAAGCAGTGATTTTATCTGCGTATAGGCGTCAAGCGTATCGCTTTGAACGTATTTTGAACCGCGCATTTTTCTCACAGCTTCTTTTTCGTTCGTAACGGTGTGTACCGCGGTAAATCCTTCGTTAAAAACGCACCCCGAAACGTATCCGCCGTTTTCAAGCAGATAGTCGGATAAAGCCGAAAAAACACCGCCCGACGAGCTTTTCTCCAGTGCCTCGGTGTTTTTATACTGAGCCGCAAATGCCTTCAGCGGTTTTTCATTACCGAGATTTGCATTGTACGGACATACCTTAGCGCAGAGACCGCAGTGCAGGCATTTACTTTCGTCAACAACGGGAAAAAGAAAGCCTTCGGTGCTCGGCTTTATTGATATAGCTCCGCTACGGCATATTTGCTCACACGCTCGGCAGCCGTAGCAGCTGCTTTCCGCTTTGTTTTTTAAATATTCGGTCATTTTAAGGGCTTCCTTTTCGGGTTAAATAAAGCTTGTCCGTGTAAAGCTCAGGTTACACTCTGCCGTGGCGTACGCGGGGAATCACTTGGCGTCCTTGGTTATTATTTCGGTAAACGCTGTGGGGGAGTTAAGCCTGTAAAGCTCCGCAAGCTCTTTTTCGTTAATTCTCACGGTTTTGGTTTTCTCTAAAAATTCCGAGATTTTTTCTCCGAAATTTTCGGGACTGCGGCAGTCAAGAAGAAGCGCGAGAGGGTAATTTTTTAAATGCGGGATAGACGGCTCGTCGTCGTTAATATAGGTGCTTATGATCGGCTTTCCGAATACTAAGTATTCAAATATCTTACACGGTATCATTGTGGGAAGCGGACAACCGATGTTAAGAAGAACGTCTGCCTCTGATATTTTGCGCATAACTGTGTCGTGAGGGAGCTGTCCGGATAATATAAGTCTGTCTCCGAGCTTCTTTTTAAGCGGCTCAAACAGGTGCTTGCAGTCAACGGTTCCGACAAACTCACACGTGATATTTTCCTCACGCACCTCGTTTATTACGCGGATTATATCGCTCGGATCACGCTTTGCGGAAATGATGCTGCCAACGTAAAGGAATTTTATCGGACCGCCCTGTTCTTTTATCGGTAGCGGTTTTACTTCCTCGCTTCCTTTGCAGAACGTGGGGACGTCAAGGAGCGTAATTTTACCGTTGAACTCAGGATTATATTTCTCGTGATGTTCTGCGCTTGCTTTCATTGCGATAATTTTATCGGCAAAGGGAAAAATACGTTTTTCTATTTTCAGACCGTGTTTTAGTATCTGTTTTTTTGAGAAAAAACGCGGCCCGTAGCCACCCGAAAGAGAATCGAGGAAATACGGGTAGTATTTAATTTCGGGGAAACGTTTTTTAAGTCCGTAGCCCGCCAAAAGGGCATAAACGGGTGTGTAAACGGCAACTACGGCATCAAAACGGTTTTCGCTATGTAGCTTTATTGCCGCCTTTTTAAAACGCGAGATTTCAGAGAACGAAACTCTTGGCCACCACGGAAGGGTTACGGTAAGCTGAAGCTTATTTATTACGGTTGAAACCAAACCGTAAAAGCGCGATTTTGCAGCGTTGGTTTTACGCAGAACGTCGCTTTTTTTATTAAGACGCAAAACGAGTCTCGGTTTTACGCGGACAACGGTTAAATTTTCTTCTTTTGAGATAGGCGGTACTCCGTCTGCCGTATGGCAAAGGACCGTTACCTCGTGCCCCTCCGAAAGAAGCTGATTAATGACGTTGTTCGAGCAAACGCCGTTTGCCGACATATTAGGTTTATAGTCTCCGAGAATATACAGAATCCTCATATAGTCTCCTTTTGATTTGGCGAGTTGTTTTTTTGGATACCGTAGAATACCAATATATAAACAAAGCCTATGGTTAAAAAGGTTTCGGTTGAAAACAGAAGAATCGAGAATATAAGAAGTCCTATTCTTGAAATGAGATTTTTGCCGTGTTTTAAGAAAATGCTTATACACGGTACGACAAAAAACAATCCGAAAACTCCGTATATGGCAAGCCAGTTTAAAAAGGTGCAGGTAGCCATGCTGTCGCAGTATTCTCGCGATATGCGAAGAAATTCGTTGAGTCCAACTCCTACGAACGGGGACTCCTTAAAAGCCTTGAACGGGTATATTACGGCGTTTATTCTCGTTGACGTGCTTACGTTCGTATAGCTGTCGGTGTTGTCGGTGAGCTTTCCGAAAACGTGATGCATAAAGTATTCGCCGTGATAAAAAATATATATAACGGCGGCTACGGAGATGGCGAGGACTATAAATTTATTTCTTTTACCATGCTGAATGTAATCACCTTTATTGAAAATGTAAACCAAAACGAGATTTGCAAGGCAGATGATACCGAGTGTTGAAAGTGTCGTTGCAATGGTAAGCATAAATATCAGTATTTTTATAAGGCTCTGCTTTTTGTCGGTCATTTCGTAAAGCAGGGCAATGTTAAGGAATATGGCATAGGCTCCCGGCTCCCAGAACATTCCTATATTTCGGGTTGAATACGTGCTGTTTGATATTATCGAAAAAAGGGCGTTGTAATACGTTGCCGTCGTTTGTCTCGCAATAGGCAGAGCGGTTATAACCGAAGGGGCTATAAACCACAAAGCAAGCGTGATTAAAGAAAAAACAGAAAGAAACAGCATCATTTCCTTATATATTTTCACAAAACGCTCGTAGGTTAAAAAATTCACGACAGCGAAGCCTATCGTTATACATATTACGATTATCGTGGTCTGCTTTATGTTTGAAAAAGAGAGACCGGAAACAATTATGCCGACAATAAAAGCGGTATAGATAAAAAACAGACGTTTTTTTATTTTTAAAACTATGCCTGACGAAATAACAAGTCCAACAATAGCGGAGATATCAATTATCAGAACGAGAGTGCCCTGCATGTTGAGTACCGGATAAAATCCGCTGTCAAAGAAAAACAGTAAGAAAAGAGAGATATACATTACGGCAATACCTGCCGCATTTAAAAACGTCTTGGGCAGTGAGGACAGCTTGGGCGTTTTAATTTTCATTTGTATACCTCCTTTTTTATTATTTCTGCGCCTTCATGATATGCGTCAAAAACGTTTAAAAGCTCGTTTTCGCACGATTCAAAAAAGGCCTTTTGGTCTATCGAGTTATAATAGTTAAATACCTTTTCCGTGAAGCTTCTGTCGTACGGATTGCAGGAAAAACCTACCCCTGCGGACGCCGCTTTTTTTGCGACGAAGGTTCCTTCTGCGCAGAGCTGGGGGAGTTTAAAAATAATTCCGTCATAGTATTTGTTGGGCATAGCAAAAGACATGGGCGGGTTTTCCGTCGCACTGTAAACGTTATGGATTATATCGGTGGTTTTTATAAACTCATATCTTTCCTCGGGCTTATATTCTCCGTGGAAAAATACGTTTTCGGCGCCGATTTCCTCAGCGTAAGCTTTTAAATTCAGAGCCGTCTGCTGTTCTCTGCCGTAGTAGTGAAGCTCAAAACGGTCATCAGCCGCTATTTTACGGATAAGCTCTTTGTTTATTTCCTCGTGGCGGATAAAGCCCCAGAAGGAAATACGGATTTTCTTGGAGGAAATGCCGTAAAACTCCTTGTCGTTACAGTGCTCAAGTGAATCGATAAGGAGATTATGGGAGGTGTATATTTTTCTCTTGCAGCTATCGGGTAAAAGCGTTCTGAAGGCGTCGCTGCTGACGAAGGTTGCCGCGGAATTTTTTGTAATAGACGCAATTATTCTTTTGAACGGAGCGAATTTTTCGTACGTTGTGTCGCGGTAGTCGAATATATATCTACCCTTATAGCTTTTTTTAAGCACGTCCGATATTATAACTCCGGGAAGAGAGGACAGAACGAGTATGAAATCGAAATTTTCGGTTTTGATTAATTTTTTTGCGAATTTTCTGTACTTTAAAAAGCTTTTTATTTTCGAAAGCTTTGCTACGTCGTCTTCCTGATAATATCTGAATTCGTGGAAGGTGCAGCCCTCGTATTTGCTTAAATCCTCCTCTTGCAAATCTCTGTTCCAATACAGAATGTGTATATCGGACTTTTTCTTATCAAGGTTTTCCAGATAAAAATTCATATACGGTACGTATTTGATTTTTGCAAAGCACATTATAAGAATTTTCATCTGACTTTCCTTTCCACCGCCAAAGGGCGACACGTTATTTTACGCTGATGTTTTATTGAATTTGCTATAGCGCTTAAAGCAGTTCTTTTTCGGATTTCTGTCTTGCCGCTTCGGTGTCGGTAAGCTGCTCTGTTTCCGTCTGTTCTTCGGGGGTGGCAGTGCTTTTGCCTTCCTTGACACCGTCGCCTCTGATAACGGGAAGAACCGTGCCGAACAGACATTTGCAGTCAAAAAGAAAGCTTAGCTTTTGCACGTATTCACCGTCGTATTTTGCTTTAACGTCGATTGGAAGCTCGTCCCTTCCGCTTATCTGAGCAAGCCCGGTAAGTCCCGGTCTTACGTCGTTTGCGCCGTACTTATCGCGTTCGGCGATCAGGTCGATCTGGTTTGGGAGGGCGGGGCGAGGCCCTACAACAGACATTTTTCCGCTTAAAATGTTTAAAAGCTGCGGAAGCTCGTCAAGGCTGGTCTTTCTTATAAAGCGTCCTATTCTGGTTATGTACTGCTCCGGGTTTTCCATAAGATGCGTAGGAACGTTTTTCGGAGTGGTTGTTTTCATGGATCTGAACTTATAAAGCTTAAAGCTCTTCTTGTTTTTTCCTACTCTTTCCTGAATGAAAAAAACGCTTCCGCCATCGGATAGCTTTATGATTATCGCGATTATCAGTGCCGGTAATAAAAAAACGGCTATTCCGATAAGCGAAAGGACTATGTCAAAAAGTCTTTTTACAAATGAGTTATACATTTTCGATTCCTTGTTGTTTATAAAAATATATAGTGTTAATTATTATATCATATTATATTTTATTTGTCAATGTGTTTTTTGTTAACGTCAATGTGAATCAGTCCCTGACGCAGTTGCTTTCTTTGTTGGGGGATAAAAACAGGGCTTATACTTGATTTTTTGCGAAAAATAATGTATAATAAAGCCAAAGACACCGGATAAATTTAAAACTGTATTAAGGAGGGCAAATGAAAAAAATAATTTTAACGTTATCTCTCTTGTTTCTTATCCTCCCGCTTTACGGCTGCGGCGAAGGAGGAATATTTTGCAGACATCAGTATACCGTAGAGGTAAATGAAGCAACGTGTCTTACCGATGGCGAGGAAACGAAAACCTGCTCGCTGTGCGGAAAAGTCAAGAAAACCAAAATAGATAAAATCCCTCACGCTTTTTCCGAGTGGCAGGAGACGGCAGAGAGGAGCTGTACCGTAGACGGTGTAAAAATGCGCACCTGCTCCGCCTGCGGTACCGAGGAAGAGGATATTACCGAAAAAACGGGACATTCCTACGGTGAGTACGTAACCGTGATTGAACCGAGCGCCGTTCAGAACGGACTTATGGAGAAAAAATGCTCCGTTTGTGGGGCTGCCGAAGAAAAGGTTATACAGTCTATAAACTACGTCGATACGTCGCTTTTCTTAGTTCCTTACGAAGAAGATAAAAATTACACCGTAAGCAGCGAAACGGAATTTATAAACGTAACCTCTGCGGCAATTTTTAACAGAAGCGCCGAGCTGAAATTAACGCTTGAGTTTGAGTACGGTAATTTGGATTTGCTTATCGACAGCCTTGTTGACGACTGTGTTCTGCCGTTTGCTTTTAACGTTCGGGCAGGTCTTATCGGAAAAGAGTTGACACTTAGCTTTACGTACGATGCCGAGCCATCGAAAAAGACGATCGGAGTAATGCCGTACATTCAGAGGGAAAGCGCTAACTATACCCCGGTTACTTCTGAAAGAGAAGCCGACTACGATGGCTTTAAAATTAACGAAAGCGCCGTTTCTTATAAGGTCTCAACGAGCGAGCAGCTTTTCTATGCGCTCGAATGCAGAGTAAAGCCGCTTCCGACGGAGGGAAGTGCCGCCGAGAGAATTTACGAAAAGATAAAAACGGTCCTTCGTCAGATTATAAATGACGAAATGACCGATTTTGAAAAAGCGCGCGCGATATACGGTTGGCTCGTGATGAACGTTACCTATGACGGAGAGCTTTACGATATGTTAACAAGCGGAGGGGGTAGCGAAAATTCAACCGAATATAACGGATTTTACCTTGAGGGTGTATTTGATGACGGAATGGCGGTATGCGACGGAATAAGTAAGGCTTTTGCCGCTATGGCAAACGTTGAAGGGATTCCGTGTGTGCAGGTTTCGGGAAAAGAAGCGGGTAACCCCTACGGTGTCGGACATGCGTGGAATAAGATATATCTTGACGGAAGCTGGTATATCGTTGATGCGACCTCGGGCGGAGTAATTGTAAACGGTACACACGAGATTTACTCGCTCGCCTATTTCCTTATTACCGATGCGGAAATGGAGAAACGGTATACGGGTGTCGATTATACGGGCATTAAGTGTGAAAAAGAGTATAACCCGTATAAGGAACATAAAATAACGTATCTCGGAAACGAATACGACTTTTACGTTGAATCACAAGCAGAGCTTAACGCTGTAATGAGATATTTTTCTTCAGTTTACACCGAGGGAATGACGCTTCAGCTCAGGATTGCGGAAAGCTTTGCAGTTGGGGAAAGTCCGTTTGACGAGATACAGAGCGCCTGTACCCTGGCGGGAGTAAGCGTTTCAAAAAGCCTTACCGACGGGGACAGCGGCGAGATCATAACGCTTTGGTAAAAATAAAAAAGGCTGTCTGAAAAGACAGCCTTTTTGTATGCCGTAAATTAGTCGGCGAGAACGGTGATCTTGTTGGAAAGAAGCTCCGTTATAAAATCTACAACCCAAGCTATGGCGTTGCCGAGACCGGTAACGAGAACGAGAATTCCGACTACGAGAGTTACTACGTTTCCTTTTTCAGCGAATCTGACTATTCTGTAAATACCTCCTATCAGATATCCAAAGAAAAGCTGAAGAATGAGCTTCAGGATTTTCGGAAGCGACTCGTATGCGCCTGTAAGTGCACCTTTTTTTGCCATGGTATGTATCCCCCTAAAAAATATTTAATAAATTGCTCCCGATAACGGTTTTACTACTCTCGGTTTTTGAGGTGGTTTCACCGTTAAAGAGAAGCTTTATTATTTACATTATATCATTTGGTTTTTCTCAAATACAGCAGATAGTATTTCAAAATATTAACCGTAAGCTTTATTTGAAAATATTTTTTTTACAACTGAAAAGAACATTTTTTTAAGTTTTTCGCATAAGAATTTAGATAGATTAATTATGCGGAGGAACGGAAATGGGTTTTGCTTTGAAAAATGTAAACTCGCTTTTAAGCGGTCTTTTTTTGCCCGCGGTTCTATTTGTGAGCGGACTTTATTTTCTTTTTCGGATAGGGCGTTACGTCTTTTCTCCGAGGTTTATTGTACGCTCTTTGTTCGATACGGAAAAAAGAGAAAAAAACAGCGCCCGTTCCCCTTTTTCCTCATTATGTCTTGCCCTTGCGGGAACGCTCGGCGTGGGTAATATTTCGGGAGTTGCCGCCGCTATAACGGTCGGCGGTCCCGGAGCGGTTTTCTGGATATGGGTTTCGGCTATTGTTTCGGCGGTGCTCAAATTTGCCGAAACGGTTCTTGCGATTCACTTTCGCGAAAGAGACGGCAGAGGAAATTTCTTCGGCGGCGCGCATCTTTACATAAAAAAGGGGTTAAACGCACCCGCGGTAGCGGTAATTTTCTGTATTTCCTGTATTTTTACCTCTTTTACTATGGGAAGCATTACGCAGACCAAGGCCGCATCTGACGGCGTTTTTACCGCGCTTAACATTTCTCCCGTTATATGCGGTATTGTGTTTTTTATAACTGTATTATATCTGTCGTTTGGAGGGAGCGAAAAAATTTCCGGGTTTACTCTGAGACTGATACCTCCGCTTTGTCTTGCTTATGTGATTTTATCCTTTGCCGTTATATTTATTTTTCGGGATAATATAACGTACGTTACCTCTGTGATTTTTTCGGAGGCGTTCACTCCGCGGGCAGGCGTTGGCGGTGTGCTTGGGTTTCTTTCGTCTCCTGCTATGAGATACGGTGTAACGAGGGGGATAATGTCAAATGAGGCAGGGTGCGGTACTGCTCCGTTTGCGCATGCGAGAGCGGATACAGATAGCGCGGTAAGGCAGGGGGTGTACGGAATAATAGAGGTTCTTTGCGACACACTGCTCCTCTGTACGCTTACGGCATACGTTGTTCTTTTGTCCGGGGCTGCGCTGAACGGCGGTTCTACCGAGATTGCCATTAACTCTTTTGCCTGTGCACTCGGTGAGCCTGTTAAGGTGTTTCTCGGTATTTCGGTATTTCTTTTTGCGCTCGGCTCGGTTACGGGGTGGTCGTTTTACGGTCAGGAGGCTGTGAAGGCGCTCGGTTTTGGAAAAGGCTGGTTAAAGGTTTACGGCGTGCTTTTCTCTTTTTCGGCAGCCATTGGCTGTGTAATGCCGGAAAACACTGTGTGGGAGCTTGCCGATCTTTTGGTTTCCGTTATGGCAGTAATAAATATAACGGCAGTGCTTCTGCTTTCGGGAACGGTTATCAGGCTTACGGTGGAGTATTGCGGAGGAAAAAACGGCAGAAAAAGAAAGCGGACAGCTGCAAAGGAAGGTGAAAGGTAGGTACTATCAGCATTATATTCCGAAAACGCGTTTTTGACACAGTAAGCGGTAAACAGGTATGGAAAAATAACCAAAAATTGTAAGACCTGTTCCTGCATAAGGGGAGGTTTTATCAGTCAATAATTTTAGTACCGATTTACAAAGAGGTGCTAAAAATTGTACTATAATAAAGTTGAAATATGCGGAGTTAATACGTCAAAGCTTAAAACGCTTACCGAGGAGGAAAAGCAGAGGCTTTTACTGCTCAGCAAAGCCGGAGACAAGGCGGCGCGCGAGCAGCTTATATCGGGAAACCTGCGCCTTGTGCTAAGTATCGTCAAGCGGTTTGCGGGCAGAGGGGAGTCGTCGGACGACCTTTTTCAGATAGGCTGTATCGGTCTTATAAAAGCGATAGACAATTTTAATACCGAGCTTGACGTTAAATTTTCCACCTATGCCGTTCCTATGATTATAGGAGAGGTCAGACGTTATTTAAGAGACAACAGCATTATAAGGGTGAGCCGCTCTACGAGAGACCTTGCGTATAAGGCTCTGGCGGCAAGGGAGGTTCTGGCGAAAACAAAGGAGGGCGAGCCGAGTATATCGGATATAAGCCGTTATCTTAAAGAAAACGGTGAAGAACATGATGAACGTGAGATAGCGTTTGCCTTGGAGGCGATAACCGAGCCTATTTCGCTTTACGATCCTGTCTATTCGGACGGCAGTGCTTCGGATTCGATATACGTTATGGATCAGATAAAGGACCCGGACGATACCGAGGAGAGTCGCATAGAAGAGCTCGCGCTTCAGGAGTCGATGAAAAAGCTTTCGGAAAGAGAAAGAAATATTCTTCTTATGCGTTTTTACAGAGGAAAAACACAGATGGAGATAGCTGAGGAGATAGGAATATCGCAGGCTCAGGTTTCAAGACTTGAAAAAGGAGCGCTTGAGAGAATAAAAAAGGATTTGATTTAAAAACGCATTGTCAAAACTACTAAAAAAACAACGTCTAAATTGTTTATATATACGAATTTTTTAAAAAAGATTAAATTCTATTTATTAATCTGAAAAAATATGTTATAATGCATATAAACAAAAAAGATTTTTTTCGGAGGAAATAAAAATGGCTATCAAACTCAGAATACTTCACTATCCCGATAACAAGAAGCTTTCCGCTCTTTGCAATGAAATCAACTCGGAGTATGAAAACTCCAAATTTGATAAAATCCCCCCGGCATACCCTTGCGAAAGAGAGAGACTTCTTGTTGCTTTCGTAAAGACCGGAAAGGAGCCTACCAACGAGCTTAAGATGTTCTGCGGAGACCTTACTAAGTCCAGAGTTGAAAACGTTGCGTTCATTTTCGACGCTCCCGAATCAACCGCAAAGGCACTTGCGGATTCTGCTGTTAACGCAGGCGCAAAGCTTGCAGCAGAGCCTAAGTTCATGAAGTTCCCCGGACTTTTCGGCGGATTCAGTGCAGAGGCTAAGGCTGACATTAAGGCATACATAGCAGAGGCATATAAGGCTGTACAGAGCTGAGTTCAGAAAAACTTAAATCAAAGGGCGAATGCGAAAGGCGTCGCCCTTTTTTGTATTATGAAGCGTCTTATCAGCGTCTCTTGAAGGCTTGGCAGTGTAACTTGATTTTTCACAAAAAATATGTTATAATTAAAAACAGAGAAGTAGAGTTTGCAGAGTTACCCGGCGCATTTGTGCAAGCTAAAAGGATTAAGGAATGAGAATATGGATTCTGTTATCAGCTTAAAAACCGCCCTGTCCGACGTTGAAACCGAAATTACCGTTAAAAAAGGTAGCGCGTCCGACGAGGAATTAATTTCATATATTTACAGTGAGTCCGAAAAAGCGGACAGCGGCATGCTTTGTGCTGCTGAACGGTTAGAGGAAATTAATAAAGATATAGATCGGCTTACCTGTAAGGCGGAAATTGACGACATTGTTCTTTCCGCGGTTTGCGGTATGCTTTCGAGTAGGTTAAGTTCGGTTATCGCTAAAACAAAAAAGCTCGGTTACGGAAACGTTAAAGAAAAAAATCGGGGGGAGGGAAGTATCTCCCCGGAGGGCTTGGAAAGCGTTAGCTCCGATAAATTTAAGCAGGAGGAAAAGCTGCTATATCCCGGAGACATGAGCAAGGAAGAAGGGGATAGCCTTTCCGACGGGCTTCTTGAAAATATACTTAAGGAATACGGGGAGGCTATGCCGAAAAAGGAGGGAAAGCTTTCACATTCCAAAAGTCTTATCGGTATCGTTTTTTCTATCTCCGAGCAGTTTTCAAACTCACCCACAGTCGCGTGTGAGACTAAAGGGAAATATTCGGAGTTTACAATTGAAGTGAACTCTTACGGAAATTTTGTAAGCAGTGAAAAAAACGGAAAAATCTTTGCTGGTATTGTAAACTGGTTTTTTAACGTTGCCTCCGATATAAACAAAGAGGGGATAGGAAAAGACACTGCAAGGAAAAAAACGAGGGGCTTTTCAACCTTGCTTACGCTTGCTGAGGAGCTTTCCGCGCTTCCTTGTCTTAAAAATGAAGATTTCAGACAGACTCTTTATATATCGTTTAACACCTATAAAGGCTGCGGTGATGGCAAAAGGCTACGCTTGGATTTAGCGGATATTTTC
>JAZRDX010000056.1:0-3035 GCA_045660565.1 Eubacteriales bacterium | reverse complement strand
AAATAAAAAAGCCCCGAAAACGGTCTCTCTGACGTAGAGTGTTCCGAATATTCCGGGGCTTGTTTATTTTAAAATTTTGAGGTTTCCAAAGGGACTTTTTTAAAAGTCTCTTTGGTGGGGCTGGGGGCAAAGCCCCGCCCTACGGTTTAATTCTTCGGTTTTACACCGAACCTTGCCTTAGCGACGCTCGATATGTTTGCACTTACACCACGTCGCAGATTGCCTGCGGGTGCTACCCGCAGCATGCAAAAGCTGTTCGGCTGCATGGTAAGAGTAACCGTATTTCCTGCCTGCGTGTCGGTAATTTCGTAGCTGTGGGCTTCGTCAACCGTATAAATATCGGTTTTACCGATGTCTGCGCCGCACAGAGAAACGGTAACCGTCTTTGCCTCAGCGCTCTCGTCAGTCGTATAATACGTAACCATTACCGCGCCGCTACCGCTATCGTCCTTTGCCGCGGTTACGTAAATATCACAGTCGTCGCTTACCGCCTCAACGCACGTGCCGAGCTCGCAAAGGTCGGAAAAGCCGTAAAGCGCCCAGTATCCCTTTATCGGCTTGCAGGTGTAAAAGTCAAAAATGCCGTTCATGGTCGTAGGAGCCACTTCATAATACATCATCATATCAACCGCGTGTGAGTTTTGCCCCTCACTCATACAGGCTGAAATAAACGACGCACCCTTCAGGCTTATAATATCGCGAACGGTGTCGAGCCATCTATCGCACCAATCGGCAACGTAGTTCCATTCGTTCAGATGGCTTTCCGTATCGTTATACCCAGCGCGGTCAAGCTTTTCACGAACGACGCCTGCCCGTTTGAGCATATCCCTCGGCTCGGTTCCGTACCAATGCCATGAGAAGAAGTCCATCGGCACACACTTTCCGTCTCTCGTCATACGTTCAAGAAAGCTGTCAAGCCACTCTCCCGTGCGGTGAGCGATTGCGGGGCCTCCTATTTTAAGATGCGGAAACCTTTCCTTAAGATGCGTGGCGGCGACCGCGTAAAACTCGTAAAACTCCTCAGGAGTTCCGCCCCACGTTCTTCTTTTTTCCTCGGGGACGTCGGTAAGGTCAAGGTCGGGCTCGTTCCATATTTCCCAGTATTTAATACCGTAATTAAAGCCGTCTGCCCACCCCTCGTTGTAATGCTTTATTACATGTTCACAAACGATAGCCCATTTTTTAAAGTCCTTCGGTTTGCGCGTGCGGTATTTTTTGCATTGATGCTCAATACGTGCGCCGAGGCGGTAGTAGACCTCCGTTCCCGTATCCTGCGTGAATTTTACAAGCGCATCGGTAACCGCGAACTCGTAGTTTGCGGGATTTTCGGGATCGGCGTCGAAATCGGGAAAAAGATTATATATGTCCACGACAAACTCTCCGCCGTAATCTATCCATTCCGAGGCATCGTGATTTCGCGCGTAGGGTATACGCGCCGCCTTATATTCTTCGAAATTGTTTCTGTTCTGAGACGGTATAATAACACCCACGGGGCCGTTGTTAACGGCCTGCATCGGTTTCATTTTGCCGATAGTTTTTGAAAGATCCACGGTTACTTTCGACATATTTTTCTCCTTTACTTCCAAACGATCTATTCCTCGTTTACATAAGACACACGCAACTTAACGTCATTGATATCCCGAACCGTCGTATCGTAATACTTTTCCTGAAAATACACTGCGCGTGCTATTTCTTCGGCGTTAAAGCTGACCCCCGAAGGTGCCATAACAAGCTTATCCTCAACGTCGTTCGCGCGGTAAACTATGCCGATAATCTTACCCGTAAACGACGAAACCGGTTTGTCTACGCCCAGAAGAAAGACGTCAAGCTCCTCTCCGTCTCCGCCGAGGACACCGGGAACAAAGCCGTAGTTGATAGGATAAACGAGAGTCTTTTCACCCTTACGGTGAACGTAACCTATCGGACGGTCGATCTCAATGGTTACCGTTTTACCGAGATACCCCTGCACCTGCTCGTGCCGTTCTTTAAGAGTCATTATGCCTTTTTCACTGCTCATATATTTATTCCTTTGTTTATATTCAGCCCTCTCAATGCTATCACGGAGCTATCCAAAAGGTGAGAGGTTTATTACCTACATTATAATACTGTTTATCCGTTTTTGCAAGAGGTTTTAAAAAATTAAGGGTACGCTTTTAAATGTAAGCGTACCCTTTGTTTGATTATTTTTATGTATGATAAAAATTGTCCGTAAAAACCGGCGGGAGCCAGCTCTCCAAAAAAGAGGTTACCTCCGCCCTACAACGTATTCTTTTTGCGAAATATTTAAAAACGGTTTATTTTATTTCCTGTTCTAAGTTTTCAAAGAGAGGTGAGGTGAAAAAGTCGATAATATTAAGCTCAAGTCCGTCGCATATCTTTTTTACGGTGGAAACCGTGGTTGAATTGTTTCTTCCGCTGACGATATTGTTAAGGGTTGACTGCGTAATTCCGCATAGTGTAGATAATTTGTTTACCGTGATATTGTTATCCTTGCATAGCTCTATTATGCGTAATCTTACTGCTTCTCCAATATTCATAACATTTCTCCTAACTCTTGTGGGTTAACTTTATTTTACCTCATATATGGGCAAATAATTACCTCAAAAGGGTTGACAAATCGAAAAATATATGATATAATCCAAAATATAACTCAAAAGAGTTAAAACATTTAATAGAAAAGGAGAAGCAATGAAAATTTGTAACAAATGCGGCGCAGAAGCTTTTGATACTGCCAAGCTATGTCCGGAGTGCGGCGGTTTTTTAGGTAGTGCCAAAAAAACACAAACTGAACAAACACCTGATAAGGATAGCCCCCAAAAAACCTCAACATCTATTAACCGACATTTTTCTATTTTCGCTAAAAAAACAAAATTTCCAAAATCGACAGAAAACAATCAGAACCCCATCGTTACAAAACTTATAATGGAAGACCAAAAAAATGAAGAGGTTAAGACTGTAGAAGAACCTCAAAAAATCGAAGAAGTTAAGCCTATAGAAGAACCACAAGAAATCGAAGAGGCTAAGACTATAGAAGA
>JAZRDX010000055.1:0-1638 GCA_045660565.1 Eubacteriales bacterium | reverse complement strand
GTTTTTTACTCAATAAAATCAAATTCGAAATCGTAAATGCTTACGGTGTCGCCTTCTCCGCAGCCCGCGGCGGTAAGCGCGTCGATTACGCCGTTTTCACGCAAAATCCTCTGGAAAAACATAAGAGATTCTCTGTCTGCGAAATTTATGTTACCCATAAATCTGTAAAGCCACTCGCCCTCAACCTCAAATATACCGTTTTTCCTTTGTACGGTAACGGATTTATCGTCGGGGTTTGAAAGATCCTCTTCAACGTATTCGGTATCGTAAACGGTAAGCGGTGGGAGAAGCTGAAGTCTTTCCGAAACGAGATGAATAAGCGTATCAACGTTTTCTCCGGTAGCCGCGGATATATATACCAGCTCGTAGCCCTTTTCGTCAATGTATTTTTCAAATTCATCAAGGTCGACGAGAGAAGGATCGTGAGCATCAATTTTGTTAGCGGCTACAATTCTCGGGCGAGATGCAAGCTCAGGGCTGTATTTTTCAAGCTCTGCCGTGATTGTTTCCATATCGGTAGCAGGGGAGACGCTTTCGGAGCCCGAAATATCAACGACGTGTATAAGCATACGGCAACGGTCGATATGACGGAGAAAGTCAAGTCCAAGTCCCGCACCCTCTGACGCTCCCTCGATAAGTCCGGGAATATCAGCGCATACAAATCCTTTGTTTTCCGAAAGCGAAACGACACCGAGGTTGGGAGTAAGCGTTGTGAAATGATACGCGGCGATTTTCGGACGCGCGGCGCTTATCGCGGCAAGGAGAGATGATTTTCCCGCGCTCGGAAGCCCGACAAGTCCTACGTCGGCAAGCATTTTCAGCTCTAAAACAACCTCGCGCTCCTCACCGAATGTTCCCGCCTTTGCAAATCTCGGAATCTGACGGGTAGGCGTGGCAAAATGACGGTTTCCCCATCCGCCTCTGCCGCCCTTGCAGAGAATATAGTCCTCGCAGTTCGACATATCCTTGATAACCGCGCCGCTTTCCGCATCTCTTACGACCGTTCCCGGAGGAACGGTAAGAATAAGGTCGTCGGCAGTGCTTCCGTGTTTTTTTCCGGGAAGCCCGTCGCTACCGTTGTTTGCCACGAATTTTCTTCTGTTTTTGTACTGGAAAAGGGTGTTCGTTCCCTCGTCTATACGGAGAACGATATTTCCGCCCTTTCCGCCGTCTCCGCCGTCAGGACCGCCGTGAGAGACGTATTTTTCTCTTCTGAACGAGACACAGCCGTTACCGCCGTTTCCCGCCTTAACGTAAATTTTAACTTTATCTATAAACATATTTATCTCCATTCCGCTTTTTGCGGCTTTAGTGTCTTGTATGTGGTTTTTGATTTTGTATAAATGAAATTTAGACTTGTACAAGCCTGAAATTATTTAAGCATTTCAAGGAAGGTGTTTTCGTCAATAACCGTTATACCGAGGTCTTTTGCCTTGGTAAGCTTGCTTCCCGCATCCTCACCGGCTAAAACGTAATCGGTTTTTTTAGAAACGGAGGCGGACGTCTTACCGCCGTGTTTTTCAATCAAAGCCTCTGCGTCGCTGCGCTTCATTGTCGGAAGCGTTCCGGTTAAAACAAAGGTTTTTCCGTCAAATCTCGTATCTGCAACATCGCTTTCATAGGTTGTTTTAACTCCTG
>JAZRDX010000054.1:0-2549 GCA_045660565.1 Eubacteriales bacterium | reverse complement strand
AATTTAAATACAGCATAATTGTATATTTAAATTTCGTTACGCGAAGCTTTTATAAATTCCTTATTTTTTCTCTTATGGGAAGTATCATAGGCGGCGAAACGGAAAGCTCGTCCGCTCCGCTGCTTATTAGTTTCTTTGTCATAGTAAGATCTGAAGCTATTTCACCGCATATTCCGGCCCATATTCCCGCTTTATGAGCGTTTTTACAAACCCTTTTAATAAGCCACATTACCGCCTCGTGGTCCTGACGGTAATAGGTGCTTACTGTCGGGTTCTGTCTGTCTGCCGCTAAGGTATACTGCGTAAGATCATTTGTTCCGATACTAAAAAAGTCAACCTCGTGTGCAAGAACGTCCGAACATATTGCCGCCGCAGGTGTTTCTATCATTATCCCCGTTTCAATAAGGTGGTCATAGGATATTTTTTCGCGCTCAAGCTCATCCTTCACCTCTTTTATTATTTTTTTAACCTCTTTTATTTCGAAAACCGAGGCAATCATAGGTATCATAATCGCTATTTTACCGAACACCGAGGCGCGAAGAATAGCACGAAGCTGACAGCGAAATATATCGGTTTTATAAAGACAAAGCCTTACTCCGCGAAGCCCGAGCGCGGGATTCTCCTCTATCGGAAGCTTTAAATACTCTGCCGTTTTATCTGCGCCAATGTCAAGAGTACGTATTATAACCCGTTTTCCGCCCATTTTTCTTGCAATGTCGCTGTATATTATAAACTGCTCATCCTCGGTCGGAAGCGAGCTTTTTTCGATAAAAATAAACTCTGTCCTGAAAAGCCCTATTCCCTCTGCATCGTTATCAAGAACCGCTTTGACGTCCTGCCTGCTGCCAATATTAGCGTAAAGAAGAAGCTTTTTTCCGCTTTTTGTTTCGCTTGGAAGTCCGATAAGTCCGCGAAGTCTTTCTTTTTTAAGCCTTTCCTCTTCCATCATCTGTTTATAAATGGCAAGCGTTTCCTCCGAAGGCTCTATTTCGTATCCACCAGTGCCGCCGTCCAAAACGACCGTTTTACCGTCAGCCTCGCCCGACAGCACTCCACACCCAACGATACACGGAATACCGCTCGTACGTGCTAAAATCGCCGTATGAGAGCTTGACGAGCCATATGCAGTCATAAAAGCGAGTATTTTACTTTTGTCAAGCTGAAGCGCCTCGCTCGGAGTCAAATCGTCTGTATATATAATACATTTTTCGTCAAACACATTGATAGACGTCGTTTTTCCGAGTAAAATTTTAATTACCCTCTCCGAAATATCTCTAACGTCGGTTGCTCTTGCCATAAGATAGCTTTCGCCCGTTCCTTCAAGAATAGCTATAAAGGTAGTTGCTGCTTCGGAAACGGCTTTTTCCGCATTCATACGCTTTTCGCTTATATTTTTCTTTATAATATCGGTAAAATCGGGATCGTCAAGCATTATTCTGTGAATGGAAAATATCTCCGCGCTATCTTCTCCCGCATCCTTTAACGCTTTGTTATACAAGTCAAGAAGCTCTGCGTCGGCAATTTTACCCGCGTTTTCGTATCTTGAAATTTCACTTTCGATATGATAAACGGTATATTCCGGGATTTTATCCATGCTGTTTTTGAAAAAACGGAGTTTTCCGACGGCGATTCCGTTGCTCGCCGCTATCCCTCTGTATTTTAGCTCTTTCATTATTTATAAAAGCCCTCTCCCGTATTGTAGTCATTTATAAAATTATAATGTCTTAACGCAAAACTCACGCAGTCTGACAATTGTCTCCTCCGCGTTTTCGCCGCTAACCGTAAACTCAATGGTATCTCCTTTTTTTGCACCAAGTGCCATAAGCGCGAAAAGCCTTGTCGCATCGGCACTTTTTTCTTTATTTTTAACGGTGATTCTGTCGGGTGTTTCCTTTGCTAGCTTTACAAGCATACCGGCAGGTCTTGCGTGTATACCGTTTTCGTCGGTTATTACGTAAGAAAATGTCATTCTTTCTTTTCCTTTCGGGAAATTAATTGTATTTAACTTTACATCTATTTTTTACCTTTCCCCGCGTATTATTCGTTTTTTTGAAAATAAAATAAAAAAACAGACAAATGCGATATAACCTTTCGCATTTATCCCTTTTCTACGTATAAAATTAAAAACGGCGGAAAGACGCGTTTAACCGTTTCTCTCCGCCGTTTATAAATTATGCTTCTATTATTTTATTCTGATTAAAGTCGTAAATAACCTTTTTATCGCCCGAAATAACCTCAATTACCTTACTGTCGTACTCAGACTGCATAAAGTAGCAGTCATAAACATTTTTATACGGATACACGTTTTCAACACCGTTCTCGCTGTTACCGTCGGCGCGAAGCTCTATGCCGTCAAATTTAAGCGTTTTAGCCTCTTTATCGAATACAACGGGTATTTTCTTTATGCTTTCGGCAAACTCGCTGAGAGAGCCGTATTTATCCTTATATTCAACACGGAGAGCTACCGCGTGCTGACGTCCCTCGGAAAGAAGCTCTCTGCCCTTGAATTCGTCGTTACATTCGTAGTTTACCTTATATCCTTCGCTGAA
>JAZRDX010000053.1:0-12777 GCA_045660565.1 Eubacteriales bacterium | reverse complement strand
AACGTAGAAACAGCGATGTATGAGAGCGGTGTTACCGGAGATTTTATGCCCGCAGACGATATTTATTCCCACGAAAGGTACGACTGGGTTGACGACTGGACCTTTACCCGTACCTTTACCGCTCCCGCGATAAAGAAAAGCGAGCGTCTTACCCTTAACTTTGAGGGAATTGATACTATTGCTGAAATCTATCTTAACGGCGAGCAGATTTACTTTGCCGACGATATGCATTTAAAGCACGTTATAGACGTAACCGATAAAGTGATAAGCGGTGAAAACCGTCTTACCGTCGTTATCCGCAGCGCGCTTCTCACCGCAGGTGAGTACGAGGAGGATATGTTTTCCCAGCCGCGTCTTTACGCAAATACACATAAGCTGTATTACGGCGGTCAGTCTCATCTCCGCAAGGCAAGACACGAGTGGGGCTGGGATAACGCCCCAAGACTCCTTACCGCCGGAATATACCGCTCCGTTTATCTTGAAACGCTTCCAAGCGAACGCTTTGATGACGTCTACGTTTACACCAAGAAAGTAACCGCTGAGAGCGTTTCGATGGGTATTACCTGGAGATTTGTTACCGACAGTAGGTCTCTTTACGGCTACAAGGTTCGTATCACCGTCTCGCAAAACGGTAAGATCCTTGCCTCAAATGAGGATAAGGCACTGTTTTTCATAGGAATACGTCTGTTCCATTTCAGCAGAGACGAGGTAGAGCTTTGGTGGCCGAGAGGCTACGGCTCTCAGAGCTTTGTTGACGTAAAGCTGGAGCTTATCCGCGACGAAAAGACGGTTGCCGAGCATAGTCTCCGCTACGGTCTCCGTACGTTAAAGCTTGAATATACCGATTGCATTGACGAGAATAATAACGGAGAATTCGTTTTCATCTGCAACGGAGAGAGAATATATATTAACGGCACCAACTGGAAGCCGCTTGATCCGCTTCACAGCAAAGCGGACGCAAAGGTGGAGAAGGCTCTCGACCTCGCTTACGATCTTAACTGCAATATGGTTCGTATCTGGGGCGGAGGTATTTACGAGGACACTCCGTTCTTCGATTACTGCGATGAAAAGGGAATACTTGTCTGGCAGGACTTTATGCTTGGCTGCGAGATACCGCCGAATGACGAAAAATATCTTGAAAAGATATATAAAGAGAGTGAGCAGATAATAAAGAAGCTCAGAAACCACCCCTCCCTCGCCGTTTGGTGCGGAGATAACGAAAACGATATGTCGCTTTCCTGGGGAACGTATTTCGGCTCTAATATTCTTCCGTCTCATATCAAGGTATCCCGCCGTACACTTCCCGACTGCGTGATAGCAAACGATCCTTACCGCTCGTACGTTCCTTCCTCGGCGTATTTATCCGATGAGGTACATATCAGAAACAGCGCGGGTGATTTCAGTGTTCAGCCCCCCGAGGTGCATCTTTACCCGAGACCGCTCGATTACGCAAAAGCGCTCCGCAGCTGCAAAAGCCGTTTTATAGGAGAGACGGGACCTATTGGAATGAATCCTATGACAGATAACCCCCGTATATTTGAAAGAGAGAAAGAAAGGGCAAAAAGACTGTGGGACGCTCCGAGAGCGGGCGGTGTTGACGCGCATCAGCACGACGACTATTTCATAAATTGGCGTCAGACCGGAAAAGAGGCCTGTCTTAAATATTACGGCAGAGATTTCTCCTTTGACGAGATAGACGACTACTATACGGCGGAAAACGTTATATGCGCCGACATTTATAAAGAGGTTATAGAATACTGCCGTACCGAAAGACCGAACAAGACCGGCGTTATATGGTGGTCGATGCTTGATATGTGGCCTATGCTCTTTAACTACTCGGTCGTTGACTGTGATTTCGTGAAGAAGCTTCCGTATTATTGGATAAGACAGTCTCAGCAGAGCCTCCTTCTTTGTATTGTACGAAAGGAGCTTGGCGGTGATATAGCTCTTTATACGGCAAACAATACCCTTTCGGAAAAGAAGGGAGAATACAAAATAACGGCTATCACCGAAAACGGTGAAACGCGAGAGGTAACAAGCGGCAGCTTTGCGGCGGAGAAGAATTCCTCGGCACTTGTCGGAAAACTTCCCGAAAACGAAAAGCCCGAGCTATTAATAATTGAGTGGAATGACGGAGACGGGGTGCGTTATAATCACTTCATAACCGGTAAAAAACCGTATAATTTCGAAGCTGTAAAAATGTGGAGCGACAGACTCCTTGAGCTTTACAGATAGATTAAGACGGTAAAATCAGCTCTTAAATTATAATACACGTATATTTATATTTTTAAATTTACAAGCGGCATAACGCGAGAAAAGATTTTTATAAAAGGCGGGAATTTAAGATGGAGAAATATTTAACCTACGAACAGTTTGGAGCAATAGGCGACGGTACTACCGACGATTTCGATGCTATAATTGCCTGTCATGAGCAGGCGAATAAAAGCGGGGTATCCGTTAAAGCAAAGGATGGCGCTAGGTATTATATTAAAAAAATAGCCACCGCGGAAATAAAGACCGACGTGGATTTCGGAAGCGCAGAATTTATTATCGACGACACTGAAGTTCCGCTCGACAGACGAGGAGCTAATATTTTCAACGTAGTCAGTGATTATAAGAAAATCCCGCTTGATATTAAGTCGTTTAAGAAAGAAGAGGGGGTGCTCGAATTTCCGCATAAGGGTAACGTATTCGTAAAGCTTGTCGATGCAACGAGACCGCAGTTTATAAGAAAAGGGTTAAACAAAAACATCGGTAAGCCTATGACGGACGCCTTCGTGGTTGACGGAGAGGGCAGGGTTAAAAACCGCGTTAACTACGATTACGATAATATAACCGAGGCGTTTTATAAGTGCATTGATGATGCCCCGATAACTATTAAGGGCGGAAGATTCACGACCGTCGCAAACCGTGCGGAAAGCTTCTATAACTATCACGGAAGGGGCTTTAGTGTACAGCGCTGTAACGTAACGGTTCAAAATATCACCCATACTGTTACGGGTGAGCTTGATCACGGCGCACCGTACGGCGGATTTATTATGGCTAACGAATGCGTAAACGTAACGCTTCGCGACTCACTGCTTACTCCGCACTTTATTTATTGGACGCCGAGCAAGGAGCCGGGAAAGCTTGTGGCGATGGGCTCTTACGATATAAATTTCGGAACCTGTCTTAACTGTACGATAAGCGGAATACGTCAGACGGTGGATATACACGATAACAGATATTGGGGGCTTATCCACACGAATTTCTGTAAGAATCTTCTGGTTGAAAACTGCGTTATGTCCCGATATGACGCACACGAGGGTGTTACCGACGTTGTAATCCGCGATTGTGAGTTCGGACACCAGAGGGTAAATCTTATAGGCTACGGTGAGGCATTGCTCGAAAATTGCGTTATGACGGGAGCATACTTCTTTGCCCTGCGCGATGACTACGGCGCGTTCTGGAACGGTAATATCACTCTGCGAGGCTGTACGCTTAATGCGGTAAATCCGGGTGGTAGCTGCGTTATATTCCGGGCGTATAACGAGGGAGACCATTACTTTGGCTATGACTGCGCTATGCCTACCGTGCTTACGCTTGATAACGTTACCGTAAACGATGAAAAAATAGAGCCGGATAAGGATGTATTTCTGCTCCCTTATTACGATTCGTTTAAGAATCCCGATAAGCCTTATCCTTATATCACGACAAAAAAGCTTATAATTAAGAATTTTAAGACAACGAGCGGAAGAGAGTACCGTATCTCGCCGTACGACGAGCATTATGAAGGACTTACGGTTGTAGAAGAATAAGCTATTTGAGGCTTTGCAAAAAAATAAGAGGGACGACTGCCATGCAAACGGCATACGTCCCTCTTTATTATTTGGTTTAAACGGGGTGTTATTTTTACGCTATCCCTGAAATATTCCAAAGGAATATAGCTGAGGTATATTCCTTTTCTTATCCGCCGCAGGCAACGTGTACACCTATGCTGTTATATCCGGTTGACATAAGCTTTTGCATAAAGCGAAGATACGGGCATTCATAGCGTTTTTTGAAAACCTCGCTTTCTATCGCGTCGGTATCCGATACGATAACGAATGCATTGCCCTGCGCAAGCATAACCTGCTCGCCGGGAAGCTCAACCATTTTGCCGGTACGGAGGATATTACCTTTAATTTCACCTATCTTATCGCCGTGTCTGTTTAAAACAGAACCGTCGGGTGCGATAAATTCGTGGTATCCGTCTCCGTCAAGGTCTATCGGAAGAACCTCGTCGGCAGGATAGGGGAGAGAAAAGTCTACCGGCTCACCGGTATATGCGTCAAAGTAATAGATGCTGTCTACCTGGCTTCCGTATCCTTTGTGAGACGGTGGGAGGTCGGCAACCTTAACCGCCGCACATATTTTTCCGTACCCGTCAAGCACGTTTGCCATCCAGCCCTTGTGCATATGTCCGCCGTCGGTTACCGCGCTCCACGCGATGCTTCCGTCGGGACGGAAGGTAACAACTCGCGGTGTGCCGGGGGCATTGCTTCCGCCTTCGCGTGCGGTAAAGACGTACCATTCGCGCGTTTCGGGGTGGCGGTATGGCATTATAAGATCGGAATGACCGTTGTAATCGGGGGCGAGCATTTTTACCTCGCTTCCGTCGTCAAGAGAAAGCAGACGCTCTCCCCAGAACAGCTCGTCGACACCGTCCTCGTTGAAATCAAGAACAGGGGTTACGTGAGACGCACGCGGACCGGGGGCGCTTGCTTTAATAACGGTTTCCCAACGAAGCTTAAGGTCTGCACCGGACCAGCCCTGAAGATACATATCTCCGTACGTTCCCTGAGAGGTAACGAGCACAGGCTCGCCGTGAGCATAACCCGCTACCAGGTAGAAGCGGTAGCAAAGCGACAAACGGTTGTTAAACGTATGTCTCGGCCACGGCCAACGTCCGGTTGTCTCACCGGTCTCGGCATCAAGTCTTTCAAGCACGCGGCAGTCAAATGAAAAAGGTGCGCCGGTGTTGTTGATGAAATAGATTTCGTCAACACCGTCTCCGTCCATGTCAAACGGAACGGCAGGGCAGAACCATATACCGGGAAGAACACCGTCGGGCAGCTCTTTTTCCCACAGCTTGTTTCCGTCCATGTCAAACATAGTTATAAACGTGTTTTCAATACCCTTAATGCGGAAAAGCTCCTCTCCGGGGTCTACTCCGATACCGGGTGTGTTAAGAAACATCATACCGTCCCTGCCGCGCAGCCTTACGTTTGCGGAATGGGAGTAACCGACCTTTCGGCCGATGTCAAATTTGTGAGTAATCTTAAGATTCATATCTTAGCTCCTTGTACAGATTTTTAAAGCTACTGCCTGTTCCGGAAAGAAAAGGCAGTAGTTCGTTTTTTATTTTACGCTTTTCCGTTAGAGCCGAAAAGCATAATCTTTTCCTTAACAGCCGCCTTCATTTTTTCTACCTTGAGGTTACGCATGCCGAGGTATGTGTTCATATCAAGGGGAAGGGTTTCCTTTTCTACGCTCTCCTTGCAGGCAAGTATTCCCGCGGCGCAGAGGTCGGTGAAGATATTTACCTTGCTTATACCGTACGCAATAGCGTTCTTGAAGTCGTCGTCGGAAAGACCGCTTCCTCCGTGGAGAACCAGCGGAACGTCGATAGCGTTGTGAATGTCGGAAAGACGGTTAAAGTCAAGCTTCGGCTTGCTCTTGTATGCGCCGTGAGCGGTACCTATGGAAACTGCGAGAGCGTCAACACCCGTCGCCTCCATATATGCCTTTGCCTCGTCAACTCTGGTGTACATATCAAGCGCACCCTCGTCGCCCGCGTCGGCAGAGCCTACGTGTCCGATCTCGCCCTCAACTGTTGCTCCGAATGCGTGAGCTATCTTAACTATCTCTGCGGTGTCGGCTATGTTCTTTTCGTAGGAATTTGCGGAGCCGTCGAACATTACGCTGGAAAATCCAAGATTAAGAGCCTCCATGCAACGGTCAAAGGTAAGACCATGGTCGTAGTGTACGACTACCGGAACCTTAGCGCGCTTAGCGGCGGCAACCATAGCGGGAGCGATGAGCTTAAGCTCACCGAAGGGGAGAAGTACCTCTGCGGTACCGATGATAACGGGGGAATTTAACTCCTCGGCGGCGGAAATAACCGCCTCAAGCATATCTGTGTCGGTGGTGTTGAAAAGACCTACACCGTATTTGTTTTTCTGAGCGTCCTTAAGAACGTAATCAAGATTTACAAGCATTTTATTTACCTCTGTTTCTTTACTTTGCCGCCGTAAGACGGGTGTTTAAGATTTTTAGTTATTTTAGCGGAGAAATGTCTTTTTGAAGTTGATTTGCCTTTAAAAAACGCGGTCAAATCAGTCCTCAAGGGAAGGAGCGCGAACTATTCTCTTATCGGTGAAGTAGTCGGTCTCGTCGGTGCTGCGGGTGGAAAATTCCGAGATAACCGCGCCCTCGTCTCCCGAGGTGAACCAGTGGAGAGTGCCGGGCATAATGGTGAACTGCTCGCCGGGGAGAAGAACGGTCTCGTTAAATACCGATACGTCGGTGGGGGGGAGCGGAACGCTTATATTGTCCTTGTTTCCCTTACCGCTTGCGGAATCGGTGTAGAGATAAACCTTACCGTAGCGGCAGCGGAAGGTTTCCTCCTTGCCCTCCAGTCCGTTTGTGGGAACGTGGCGGTGCTCAGGGCAAACCTGATGGGGGGTAAGTACCATTTCCTTAGCGCATACGCGGTCGGTGTTTATGTAAACTACAAGCTGAAGTCCAACCTTATCAACCATGTTAAGTCCAAGGTCAGCAACCTCAATATTTTCCTTTTCTTCGTCGGTTAAAACTATGTGTGCCTTTTCGTAGTACTCTATTGCAAGCTTCTTTTGTCTTTCTGCATCTGCTCTTTTCATTTTCGCTAATTCCTTTCGTTATATGAATTTAAAAATCTACCTTTTCGCTCTTTGCGATAAGGTCAAAAATGTATTCCTTTGATTGCATTCCGCTTACCGAGTCAGCCGCGGCAAGATTGCAGGCGGCGGCGCCCGATGCGAATTCAAGAATGTCCTTGTCGGAAAATCCGTTGTAAATTCCGTAGAGACAGCCGGCGCAGAACGCGTCTCCCGCTCCGACAGAGCCTTTTATGTAGCCCTTAGGAAGCTTTAAGGACGGAACGGTAAGGAATTCACCGTTTTTGTTCATTACAAAGCCTGCCTCGGGACAGTGGATAATAGCGCGCTCGCTGACACCGCAGTCAAGTATTTTCTGAAGAGTGAGCCTTATGTTTTCGACTATAAGCTTTCCGCTTTCGTCTCTCGGCTTAAGTCCGGAAACACCGCAGCCCTCTATCTCGTTCATTATAGCGTTGTCGGTGTATTTAAGAGCCGGGATAACCTTTTCCGCAAAACGGTCTCCGCTGTCGCTTACGACGTCTATCGAGGTTTTTATTCCCATGTCCTGGACTTTTTTAAGGAAACGCGCCATTACAGTGCCGTATTCCTCATCCTCCTTGTCGAACTCGTCAAGAAGAAGTATATATCCTATATGAAGCATTTTGCAGGTGAGAAGGTCGGTGGGAATGTGCTTGGGTGCGAACTCGGAGTTTGCTCCCTTATGATGGAAGAAGGTGCGCTCTCCCGTGCTTTCCACGCTCATAACGTCGCTGAAGGAGGTAGCCGCAGTTTTGGAAACGGTAACTCCGCTTACGTCAACCCCGTTTCTCTGCATTTCAAAGGTTATGTAGTTACCGCCGTCGTCGTCTCCGACTACACCGTATGCGTAAAGAGGAACTGTTTTGTCCATCTTCGCTATGTCGATAATGGTGTTCGGCACACAGCCGCCGACCGCCTTTGAAATTGACTTAACGTTAGCAAGCATACCTTTCTCGGGATAGACGTCAACAAGCTTAACGAAATCGGTAAGCATATTTCCCGCTATCGCGATACCGCTTTTTTCCGATTTCATCAGAGTGTCAACCGGTACTCCGAAAATTTCGGAAAGGCTGACGAGCTGGGTTATTTCGGGGTAACCTGCCCCTCTTTCCCACTTCGAAACCGCCTTGTTGCTTACGAAAAGCTTTTCGGCGAGCTGCTCCTGCGTCAGCCCGTGCTTTTTGCGAAGCTTTGCAATGTTCATGGCAAGACTGATTTTCTGCTCTTTTTTATCCATAATCTTTTTCCTTTCGCTTTCGCTTGAGTTCTTACATCTATATTATAACGCAGAGCGTGGTAAAAGTCAAGAAACTTATGGTTTCCGCTTTTCGTAGAACTGCTACACAAATATCTACTTTTAGTAGAAAGCGCGGCCGCAAGAAAAAGCTTCGCAAAAAAGAAATGGCGTATCCGCAGGGCTCCGCCCTCGCAACCCGCAAGTTTTTGAAAAAACTTGACCAAAACTTTTTAAAGCCGGTAAAGGTTTTGTTTTAAAATATCAGTTTCCGAGAAACGCCTCTATATCCTCACGGCGAGGAGGCCTCGTTCCTTCGGTAAGGCAGGCGGCGCTTCCGTAGCATATCGCGTATTTTAACGCCTCCTTTTTTGAAAGCCCAAGTGTTGTCGCGGCAATAAATCCCGCAATTGAGCTGTCTCCGGCGCCTATGGTTGAAACAGCGGCTATCTTCGGTGCGGGGCAGTAAAATCCTCCCTCGTCGCAGTAAAGAACAGCACCGCTCGCTCCGAGACTTATCATTACGTTTTCTATACCTTTCCCGTGTATCTCCTCAGCGGCCTTCAGGGCGCTTTCGGCATCTGTTACTTTAATATCGGTATACATTGAGATTTCTTCTTCGTTTGGCTTTATAAGCCAAGGCTTAACCGCTGTTAAGTCGGAGGCGGTGTTAAATGAACGGCTGTCAATTACGAGACGCGCCCCCCTGCCTTTAAGATTTAAAAGGAAGGCTTTAAGCTCCTCCGTTTTTATTCCGAGTGCGGCTCTGCCGGTAAAGGTAACTACCGTATCAGTAAGATTTTCACCGAGCATTTTTTCTACACCGTAAAGGATTTCTCCCGTACATTCAAAGCCCTCAAAGCTTATACGGGTTTCGTTTTTACCGCTTGTGTGTACGGTTATATTTTCTCTTATTTTACCCTTTACCGTAATCTCGGAAAAATTGATTCCGTCGTCGAGTAACCGCTTTTTAAATACGTCGGCGTTGTCCTCTCCAAGTAAGAGAAACGCTGTGTTTTCCACTCCGCCGACGTTTAACGTGCGGGAAATATTAACTCCCTTTCCGCAGGCGTCGGTAGACGTTACTTTGGCGAGATTTTCAAAATAAGGCTTAAAATCCTCAATATAGCAGTGCGTGTCAAACGCGGGGTTAAGCGTTAATGTTATAATTTTCATTTGCTTTCTTCTTTCTGAGTGTTGTTTTTAGGAGAGAAACAGTGGTAAATCAGAGCTGCGAAAGATACTCCATGTGTAAAGGAAGCTTCACCGCCCTACACTATTTGGCTCCATATGTAAAGGAAGCGTCGCCGCTCTACACTATTTGGCTCCCCTGTGTAAGGGGAGCTCCGCCGCAGGCGGTGAGGGGTTGTTTTTATCGATAAAGTTGCCTATCTGTTTTTTGCCTAATAAAAGATACCTCCCCTTGTGCAGGGGAGGTTGAACTTTTTATTAATACGCGATAGCCCAAAGAACCATATGCTTTGCCGGCTTTCCGCAGCATACGCATACGTCGGAAAGATTCTCGGAGATAAGCGGTATGCAGCGTGAACCGACACCCGTCTCCTCCTTAACCTTGTCCTCACATTCCTCTTCGCCGCACCACATAGCCTTTACAAAGCCGTCTCCCTTTTCGGCAAGAGAGTTCTTTATCTCGTCCAGTGTCTTGCAGATATACGTCTTGCTTTCGCGGTTTGCGAGAGCCTTTTCGTATATGCCCTTACGTACTGCCTCAAGCTTTTCGGCAATAGCGGCTTCAAGATTATCAAGCGAAACGACTGTCTTTTCGCGGTTGTGTCTTGTAACGAGCACGCACTCACCGTTTTCTATGTCGCGGGGACCTATTTCAAGACGTACCGGTACACCCTTCATCTCGTATTCGGAGAATTTCCAGCCTGCGGAGTTGTCGCTGTCGTCAAGCTTTACGCGGCAGATTTTGGAAAGTCTTTCCTTAAGCTCCGCCGCCTTTTCAAGAACGCCGGGCTTGTGCTGAGCTACGGGGAGAATTACAACCTGTATAGGAGCAACTGCAGGCGGAAGAACGAGACCGTTATCGTCTCCGTGAGACATTATGATAGCGCCTATCATACGCGTCGTGGAACCCCAGGAGGTCTGGTGGGGGTAACATATCTTGTTTTCCTTGTCGGTAAAGGTGATGTCGAACGCCTTTGCAAAGCCGTCTCCGAAATAGTGGGACGTCGCCGCCTGGAGTGCCTTGCCGTCGTGCATAAGAGCCTCGATTGCGTAGGTAGCCTTCGCTCCCGCAATCTTGTCGCCCTCGGTTTTTCTTCCCTTTATTACCGGTATTGCAAGGTCGTTTTCAAAGAAATCGTTGTAGGTCTCAAGCTGCTGTACCGTTTCTTTCTCGGCTTCCTCTGCGGTAGCGTGCATAGTGTGTCCTTCCTGCCAGAGGAATTCACGGGAACGGAGGAAGGGACGGGTGGTTTTTTCCCAGCGTACAACGCTGCACCACTGGTTGTACAGCTTCGGAAGGTCTCTGTACGAATGTATGATATTTGCGAAGTGATCGCAGAAAAGTGTTTCGGAGGTGGGACGTACGCAAAGCTTTTCCGTTAAAGCCTCGCTTCCGCCGTGGGTAACCCATGCAACCTCGGGTGCAAAGCCCTCAACGTGGTCCTTTTCCTTCTGTAAAAGAGACTCGGGTATAAACATGGGCATGTATACGTTTTCGTGTCCGTTTTCCTTGAATTTTCTGTCGAGAATACTCTGTATAAGCTCCCATATTGCGTAGCCGTACGGGCGTATGATCATGCATCCCTTTACAGAGCTGTAATCTATAAGATCGGCTTTTTTGCAGATATCGGTATACCACTGTGCAAAGTTGTCGTCCATAGAGGTTATCTGCGTAACCATTTTCTTATCCTGTGCCATTTTAAGTTATCCTCTAATCTTTATAATTTTGTTATGTTACCGCCAACGAATTTTGGTGTGCGGATTTTTTGTCAGTAAATTAATCGGGTTATGCCTGCTTTAAGGTAAATTCAAAGCGGCAGTATTTACCCTTTTCGCTTTGTACCGAAATGCTTTCTCCGTGAGCGTCGATAATTGTCTTTGAAATGTAAAGACCAAGTCCGACACCGGTTTTGTCAAGCCCACGGCTTTTATCGGTTTTGTAAAACCTTTCGAATACGAACGGAAGGTCCTCTTTCGGTATACCCTCCCCATCATTGTAAACCGAGACGTGTACTTTTTTGTCTTTTGACGTAATATCGATTTTGTATTTTCCGCCCTCACGGGAGAATTTTACAGCGTTATCACATATATTGTAAAGTATCTGGTGTATTGCGTCCTTGTCCGCTATAACCTTCATTCTGTCCTCGTCGCAACTGAATTCGACGTCAAGCTTTTTCTCGTCTATCTTCTGCTCAAAGGAGAGAACTATCTGCCTTGCTACCTCGCAGATGTCAAACTGCTCAAAGGTGAACTTTCTGTCTCCTGCCTGTATTCTCGAAAGGTCAAGAAGCTGCCGTACAAGACGGGAGAGCCTATGCACCTCGCTCTTTATTCTTTCAAGATACTCGGTTTGATTTTCCGGAGGAATAGCTCCCGAAATAATGGCGTCTATGAAGCCGGAAATGGTGGTCATAGGCGTTTTTAAGTCGTGAGAAACGTTCGCGAGGAAGGAGGAACGCATGCTTTCAAGGCTTTCAAGGCCCGAAGCCATCTGGTTAAACGCCGAAGCAAGCTCGGCAACCTCGTCGTCGCCCTTTACGGGGATACGTATATCGAAATTACCCGCTGCGTAGCTTTTTGCCGCGCGACTCATATCCTTAAGCGGACCTATTATCCTCTCACTGAGGAAATAAACCGCTATAAGGGTAGCGAGAAACACCCAAAGGCTTGCAAGAATTATAGTTTTGACTGTGCTTACAAGCATTACGTTCATTCCCTTTGCCGAGGAACAGACAAATACCGAACCGACAGTTTCGTTTCCGGAAACCGATTTTATCGGAGCGCCGTAATACAGATAGCGGTCGGAAAAAATCCCGTGTAGGTTGTCATATCCTTCAATAGCCTCAAAGGAGTTAAGCTTTTCGATGTAATTTTCTTCAAGCGCTCTTTTTACCGCACCGCTCATACATGCCTCGTCGCAGAGGATAAGAGCGCCTTCTTTGTCAAACAGAAAGATTTGCAGGTCGCTTGAAAAATCCGCGACGTATTTGATGTAATCGGCGAATACAACGTTGGTTTTCAGCTCGGTAAGCGAAGCGCTGTCAGTGGGTTTATAAATCTCGGTTATCATAGCCGACACGCCGGTAGCGGAACGGCTTACAACATCCTGCCTGTTTTTAAAGGTTTGGGTGGTCATGTTGAAGCCAAGCACCAGCGCGAGCATGGAAAAGCTGAGAAAGATTATCAACATAAACACGGTTATGTACCGTGTAAAAAGGCTTTTTCTCATTTTTAATTAAACCTTGTTAAATCTTTAATTTAATTAGGAAATTACTGGAGAACCTCAAACTTGTAGCCGACGCCCCATACCGTCTTAAGTATCCACTTGTCGGAAACACCCTCAAGCTTTTCGCGCAGACGCTTTACGTGAACGTCAACCGTTCTGGAGTCTCCGAGATAGTCAAAGCCCCATACCTTGTCGAGAAGCTGGTC
>JAZRDX010000052.1:0-4220 GCA_045660565.1 Eubacteriales bacterium | reverse complement strand
GCACTTGTGCGTAGCCAGTAACGTTTAGGGCTATGCCCGAAACTGAAATCCCCCCCGTTATACGGGGGGATTTTTATTTATATCTCAACCCATGCACGCTTTTCACTCGACTCCAGAATAGCGTCTATGACCTTCTGCATTTTAAGCCCGTCTGCAACGGTCGGAAGATATTTGCATTCCTTTTTATTGACCATATCAACAAACATCTGCTCCTGCATAATTTTGAACTCATCGGGAACGGTGATGCATTCAAGACTTCCTTTGTCGCAGTTTTCAACGTCCTTATTTACGTAAATAACGTCGGGAGTGTTCAGATTAAAGGAGATCATTCCTTTTTCCCCGAAAACGTCAAACTTAATGGTATTAACGTGTCCGAGAGCGCAACGGGTAATAAAGAAATTAGCGTTTATTCCATTTTCTATCTCTGCCATAAAGCTGCAATAGTCATCGGTCTCAACCTCACCTGTCTCCTCGCTGTCAACAAGCTTTCTTTCCTTTACCACGATACCCTTGACAGCCGATACAGCCTTAATATCGCCAAAAAGGAAGCTTGTCATGTCAACGAGATGTACACCAAGGTCTCCAAGCACACCTGTACCTGCGTATTTCTTTATAAACCGCCATTCAAGTCTTCTTCCCGGCCAGAATGCGCTCGACTTCAAATATTCGATCTGTATGTTTATAACCTTACCTATCTCACCGTTTTCCATCATGCGCTTAGCGTATCTTACCGCAGGCATAAAACGGTAGGAAAAGCAGATCATGTTGTCTACGGGATTTTCCTTAAGCTTATTTTCAAGAAGACGGGCATCGCCGTAGCTAACCGAAAGCGGCTTTTCAACGTTAAAGGGCTTACCTGCCTCGGCAGCCGCGACAGACATAGGGACGTGCAGGTGGTTAGGGGTACATATTTCAACAGCGTCAACGTCCCCACAGTTAATAAGCTCACGGTAATCTTTAAATCTGTTTTCGGTCGGTATATTAAGCTTCTCCCCTACCTCGTTAAGCTTCTTTTCGTCAATATCGCAAATCGCGGTGATCTTACATTCTCTTATCTGACTTAACTCGTTTATATGCTTTTTCGATATCCCACCAAGACCTATTATACCGATTTTTACTGTGTTTTCCATATATTTATCTCCTTCATTACTACTCACTATATCTTATTTAAATTTTCGTGCTTTCTTACGCTGTCGTCCATTCCGGCAAACTTATCTTTAACCTTCTCTATAGCCTCGTAATGACCGAGTGACGGACGTGTGAAGTTCAAGGGGCGAGCCCACCTTACCGCGTTTACAAGCACCTTCGTTATATCCTCTCTGTAATAAACGGGATATTCCTCGTGTCCCGGTCTGAAATAAAATACCTTTCCAAGCCCTCTCTTATAACAGCAACCGCTACGGAATACCTCTCCGCCGGAAAACCAGCTTATGAAAATAAGCTCGTCGGGTGCGGGTATTTCAAAGCGTTCTCCGTACGTTTCTTCCTGCTCTATTTCTATGTATTCGGGTAACCCTTCAGCTATCGGGTGAGACGGTTCGATTACCCAAATGCGCTCCTTTTCGTCGTTTTCACGCCATTTAGAACGGCAAACGGTACCCATCAGCTTGACAAACGGCTTTGAAAGATGTGCGGAATGGAGTGCGATAAGTCCCATACCGTCAAGTACTCTTTTCTTAACCTTTTCCGCTATTTCCTCGCTGACCTGCCCGTGAGCCATGTGTCCCCACCAGATGAGTACGTCGGTGTTATCAAGCACGTCATCGCTCAGCCCATGAGCTTCCATATCGAGCGTTGCGGTCTTTATTTCGAAATCCTCTTCACGTCCGAGCATTTCGGCAATAGCTCCGTGTATTCCGTTCGGATAGACCTTACCTATACGCTCTTCCTTTCTCTCGTGAATATATTCGTTCCATACGGTTACCCTTATCTTTTTCATTCCTTTTCCTCCGTTTTCGGCATCAGCCGCGTTTTCGGTTTTCCATCCTTATTATACACTGCCGCCAAGCCTTTTCCAATGTATATAACCGTATGAAAATTGTATTTTTCCGAACTTGTATTGACTTTTATCGAAAGCTGTACTATAATATTTTTATACCAAAAAACTTAAAGGAGAACGTAAAATGCAGCTTTGCGATTTGCATAAAGAGGATTATAACCTGTCAAATCTATGCGCGCTCCATCAGTATAATTGGTTAAGCGGCCAGGTTTTTACTATGGTAAACCCAAGACCCACGAATGCTTTTTTGTATATTACCGATGCACATATTACGGTAAATCCCAAGAACGGAGAGCAGATAACTGCGTCTGCGGGAGATATTGTTTTCATTCCTATGGGGGCGCAGTATTCGATAACCTTTTTCAGGGGCGGCAGCGAAAAAGCAAAAACCGAACTTTTGGAATTTATAATACACGTATCGGGAAACGAGGTTCGGCTAAGACAGGAGTTTATTGTAATAACCCCAAGTGATTATAAAACGCAGTACCTCCTTTTAAAGCAGGCGATAGACGAGCTTGCGAAGCCGATGCCCACACCTGCGGCTGTGAAAACGTATGCTTATCAGATTATCAACGCAGTTGTATCGGAGCACGTAAACATCAGGAACGCCGCTTCCGAATACAGAACGATACTTAGCGGAATAAAATACCTCGAAAGCG
This sequence comes from Eubacteriales bacterium, assembly GCA_045660565.1. Lineage (GTDB taxonomy): Bacteria > Bacillota > Clostridia > Oscillospirales > CAG-272 > SIG673. Next base: position 1,562 of record JAZRDX010000052.1, on the reverse strand, counting down.
ACCTCGGTCAGGAGCTTTCGGTTGAGGAAATAGCAAAAATGTGCTTTGTAAGCGCTAGCTATTTTGAAAGACTGTTCAAAAAATACTCAGGCATGACTCCGTCGAAATACAGGTTAAAACGCAAGCTTGAACGCGCAAAGCTGCTGTTGAAAAACCCCTCTCTTACACTTGACGCAATATCGGCAGAGCTTAATTTTTTCGATAGCGCGCATTTCTGCCGAAGCTTTAAAAACGAAACGGGATTAACTCCGTCTGAGTACAGAAAAAACACCTTTTAACCGCCTTACATATTTCGGCAAACAGATCAAACCCTGCTTTTGACCGTCAAAACATCAAAAATCTCTTAAAAACACCGATAATATTTCATTATCTTATTGACTTTAAAGAGGAATTTTGTTATAATAAGTACGGAAAATTTTGAAAATAAATAAAGGGAGTAAATTTATGAAAAAAAGCATTCAGGATATTCTTAATATCATAAAAGAAAATGATATTAAAATGGTTGACTTCAAGATGGTTGACATTAACGGTCAGTACCGCCACGTTACCATTCCCGCCGAAAACTTCTCGGAGGACACAATGAAGAGCGGTATAGGCTTTGACGCGTCCAACTACGGCTATGCCGTCGTTGAAAAGAGCGACATGGTATTTATCCCCGATCCCGACACCGCGGTTATAGATCCCTTCTGCGAGATCAAGACGCTTTCCATGACGGGTAACGCTATGATCATCGCAAGTCCCGAAAACCGTCCTCTTCCCCAGTATCCCCGTAACGTAATCAAGGCGGCGGTTCAGCAGATGAAGGACAGCGGCGTTGCAGACGAGATGTTCATTCTTCCCGAATTTGAGTTTTATCTCTTTGATAACGTAAGCTGGAGCGTTGAGCCGAACTGCATCAGCTCTGCGGTAGACGCTGTACAGTCCTACTGGAACAGCTCCTACGACGGAAAGGGTGTTATAGTTCCGAAGCAGAAGAACTATCACATCGCAAAGCCGTTTGACGTTTCTTACGAGTGCAGAAGCGAAATGTGTATGCACATGAAGGATGCAGGTATCGAAATAAACTACCACCACCCCGAGGTTGCCGCATCCGGTCAGTTCGAAATCGGGCCTCAGCTCGGCGAGGTTGTTCACATGTCCGACGCTACCATGATGATAAAGTACATCATTCACAACACCGCGCTTAAGTACGGCAAGAGCGCAACCTTTATGCCGAAGCCTATCTACGGCGAGGCAGGTAGCGGTATGCACGTTCATATGCTCCTTATGAAGGACGGAAAGCCGGTATTCTCCGACGATAACGGTTACGCACATCTTTCCGAGACCGCGCACTACTTTATGGGCGGACTTCTTAAGCACATCGCTTCTCTCTGCGCTATAACCAACCCCAGCACCAACTCCTTCAAGCGTCTTGTTCCCGGCTTCGAGGCACCCGTAACCGTCGGCTACGCAACCTCTAACAGAAGCGCTGTTATTCGTATCCCCGCATACGCAAAGAGCCCCGAAAAGCGCCGTTTCGAGCTTCGTAACCCCGACGCAACCTGCAACCCGTACTACTGCTT
>JAZRDX010000051.1:0-19579 GCA_045660565.1 Eubacteriales bacterium | reverse complement strand
GACACAACGCTTAATATGTATGCTTCTCCGATAAGCACCTTCCTTTTCTATCTTACCATTACAGTGCTGAATATATACTTTATAGTAAGATACGCGGGTATACGGGTGCCGGTTATCTCGATATTTATAAGACCTTTCCTTGCGGCGGTGTTCTGTGTTGCCGCGGCGGTATCGGTTTACGGAATAGCTACTGCCTACATCGGATTTTCTGGTGTAATTACGCTTGTTTCTATCGCGGTTGCGGCGGTTGTATACGGGATAATGCTCCTTCTGCTCGGCGGTATAACCAAAGAGGATATAAGGCTTATTCCAAAGGCGGAAAGGCTGCTTGAAATCCCGGTTTTTAAAAAGGTTATTAAAGAAAAATAAGATGTCAAGAATATAGGGCTGTGTCAAAAGCGACACAGCCCTTAAATTATTTATACCTTTCTACCGTTATAAAAATCCTGCCCTTTTTACTGAGCCTATCCGATATAAAAACCTTGAATTTTCCGTACCCCGTTGCCGTTATAACCGAATTATCGGTAACTGCCTTGTCGCAGTCGGTGCAAAGCCTACGGTTAAGATACAGCCTACCGCTTCTTACGAGAGACGCGGCGTTTTCTCTTGATATTCCGAATCCGCAGGACGCTACGGCGTCGATTCTCGGAGAGGCAACTGTGTCGGTTATGCTTTCCGTCTCTTTTTTGGGAACGTTAAGCTCGGAAAGCGAGATTTCCTTAACCGATAATTTTGCCCGTCCGGCAGAAACGAAATCGCTTAATATGAAATCCCGTATCTCGGTTTTGATAATTATATCTGCCGAGTGTTCCTCGTGATTGACCAGAATATCGCCTACGCAGTCGCGTGAAATACCAAGTCCGGTAAGCGCGCCGAGAAAATCTCTGTGGGAAAGCTCGTAATCTCTGTAAAACGATGCCCGTACCGCGGTTAAAGGACTTTCTTCCTCGTTTTCGCCAAGATATTCGGGACAGAATATCATCATCTGTCGGTCGGCGTCTGTATACCCCCCGATAAGCTTTGATTTTACGTCGCTGTCTACGGTGAGACGGGAAAGAAGAATATCCTGCTCCCGCTCGTTCATAAAACCGGTGGAGGTCAGGGTGTAACGCGAAAGACAAAGCCTTATTTTATCCTCCGCTTTTCTTATAAGGAGCTTTTCTTCATCGCTCAGAACGTAACTGTCTGCCATAATCCTTTTTACCTTTTCTTTGTAATTGCTTTTAGTGAATGCTATGATGAGGAGTGTCTTTTTTGCTGTAAAACGCACGCGGGCGCCACTGCTTTATAGCACGTGGCTGCCCGCATCGCTTAAATTATCGGAATAGATAAATAATCTGCGTAAAGGCTACGCCTTACTCCGCTTTTTCAAATTCGTTTTGAACGTCAATAGCCTTTTTTGCCAAAGCGCGGGGTGGCAGATTTAGCTTTAAAAGCATTTCGTCGAATTCAATTATTTTAGGACGTCCGCGTTTTTCGAACATTGCCTCCGCGTCGGCGAGCTTTTTACATATACCCCCTACCTTTTCAGGCTTTTTGACGAATATATCACATTCGCCTGCCTTTGCAGTGTAACGGTAACCGTTCTTCGTCAGCTCGGTAACCAGCACGCACATTTCGGAGAAGTGGTAGTATTCGTAGTTCCAGGAAAAGCAGACGCGTTTTCCTTTACCCGACGGGTTCTTTATGGCAAGCTTTCTTATGACGTTCTTAAAACGGTCCTTGTTGATGCTTTTCAGCATATTTTTTTCACTCGGAGAGAGCTTTGGTCTCGGCTTGAAATAATTTGCGGTAACGTTTCCGTTTGTAAGATTTCCAACGCACAGAGGATATTTTTCTATAAGCTCGTTCGGGGTAAGACCGCCGTTTTCGCAAAGCTTTTTTATAACCATTGCCGTTGCAAAGGCATCGCTGCTGCTTTTGTGGTTTGCGATATCGGGATCGATTCCCAGCGTCTCGCAGGCTGACGCAAGTGAAACGAGATTCTGGTTTTCGTCATCCGAGCAGTATTTGAAAAGTCTCTGTGCGTCATAAAAGGTAAAATCAATGCTTGCAAGACCGTACCGCTCAAACTCCGAGCGGAGAAAGCCCGCGTCGTTTTCGGGAGCGTAACCGAAAATGAGGGTGTCGGGTGCGGTTAAAAGCGCTTTTATTGTTTCGTAATGCTCCGGAAACGGCTCTGCGCTTTTGAAAACGCTTTCGGGGTAGGCAAGCTCTATGTTAGCCTTTGCGTTAGCGCCGTAGCCGCGCAGACGGAAGGGCGCCTTCGGGTTAATTATTATGTCCTTTGTTTCGGTGATTTCAAGCGAGCTGTTTGCCTTAACGTACCCGAAGCTACATATTTTTCCGTTTCCGTAGTCGCAGTTTGCACATTCTATGTCAAAAAACAGGTAGTTCATTCAGATTTAAAATTCCTTTGTAATTTATGTTCCGCGGTAGTAAAAGCGGGGGGCAAAACGAGAGGTTTTGCTCCGCTTTTTCAAATACCGTATTACATTATAGCATAAACTGCGGTTAAATGCAATACTAAAAAATGTGAAACGAAAAAAATTACTTTCGACAAAATATAATATTACGCGTCAAAAAAAACAAAACCTCTTGATTTTTTTTAGATATTATGTTATAATATACTACAAATAGAGCAAAAGCACGATAGCATATTTTTGGAAGGTGATTTGAAATGGAAGTAAACGTAGAATTGGTAATGGACGAAATACGCGAGGAAATAAAGAAAAAAGGATATACGGCGGATATGCTGAGCTTTAAAGAGGCCGTTAACGCATCTTCAACTGCTTTGGTTGATTTGGATTCTTTTTCGAACGATCTGGGCGAGGCAGTTATTTACATTAACGATTGCTATATCATACCGGAATCTGTTCCGGTATCCGGAAACGTAATTGTAAGATTCATTAAAAAGGTTATTAGAAAATTCTTAAGATTTTACGTTAAGCCGATAGTAATGTCTCAAAATGAATTTAACGCGCTTTGTGTAAGAGCATTTAATGATATAAACGGATATATTGACGAAACGTCCAAAATAAATATAACCGAGCTTGAAGACAAAATAAACGTGCTTGAATTAAAGATAAAAACCGTAACAAAAGAAAATGAGCGCCTGATAGAACGTATTGAGAAGCTTGAAAAGCAGCAATAATAAAAGAAGGATACGTTAGTTTATGAAAATAATACAGCTTATGCCTACCGTCTCCTTTGGAGACGCGGTAAGTAACGATGCCAGAGCGATAAGTAAAGTAATGACGGAGATGGGATACAAAAACGCCATTTACGCGGAAAACGTAGACCCGAGGATTAAAGATCCGTTTATCTATAAGATGTCAAAGCTTAAAAAGATAAACGACGACGATATTGTCATTTTTAACCACAGTACGGGAACAAAGCTTTGCTACGAGCTTCCGAAGCTTCCGGGCAAAAAAATGATGATTTACCATAACATCACACCGGCGCACTTTTTCAGCGGATACAGTCAAATCGCATCAGAGCTTACCCGTTACGGGTATGAGGGAACGAGGTTTCTTGCGGATAAGATTGACTACGTTATGGGAGTTTCCGAGTATAACATATCCCAGCTTAAGGCGATGGGGTATAACTGTCCGTCGTACGTGCGTCCGATACTTATACCGTTTGAGGATTACCGAAAAGAGCCGGACGGCGACGTGATAGCGAGGTATTCCGGAGACGGATACGTGAATATAGTTTTCGTCGGAAGAATTGCTCCGAATAAAAAGCACGAGGACCTTATAGCCGCGTTTGCATATTACAAAAAGAATATAAATCCGAAATCGAGGCTTATTCTGGTAGGCTCCGAGCGCGGTATGGAAAGATATAAAAAGTGTCTTATGAATTACGTTTCCGCGCTTTGCGTAGATGACGTTATATTCACAGGGCAGATTTCGTTTAAATCCATACTTGCTTACTATAAAATCGCGGACGTTTTCCTCTGTCTCAGTGAGCACGAGGGCTTTTGTGTGCCGCTTGTCGAGGCGATGTGCTTTGAAAAGCCGATAATTGCGTTTGACAGCTCGGCTGTCGGTGAAACGCTCGGCGGAAGCGGTATACTGATTAACGATAAAAACCCCGTCTTCGTCGCTATGGTTATAGATCGACTTGTTAAGGACGAAGCTTTGAAAAAACAGATTGTTGAAAAACAAAACGAAAGACTTAAAGACTTTTCTTACGAAAAGGTAAAAGAGAGCTTTGTTACGGGGCTGAATAAGTTTATTAACATGTAGGCGCCGGGGGCACCCGTAGTGTAAGCCTATTAAATCAAAGAAAGCTTGCAAAAAATTGGTTGAGGACGGGAGGGGTTTGCTCCTCCCGAAAAAGATCAGAAAAAATACAGCGAAAAAACGGGCAATGATATATGGAAAAATTAAGTAAAAAGATAGGTTTCGTAATACCGTGGTACAGTGAGAAGATACCCGGCGGAGCCGAAATGGCGCTTCGCGGTATTACAACCGAGCTTCACGCGCGCGGCGCTGAGCTTGAAATACTTACCACCTGCGTAAAAGAGTTTTCGGCAAACTGGAACGAGAACTACTTTAAAGAGGGTATAGAGGTTATACACGGCTTTAACGTAAGAAGATTTAAGGTGAGAAAACGTAACCCGGAGGCGTTTGACGCGGTCAACGCCAAGCTTCTTCGCGGTCAGAAGCTGACGAAAGAAGAGGAAGAAACCTACGCACGCGAGATGGTCAATAGCCCGTCGCTTTATAGTTACATTGAAGAGCATAAGGACGAATACAGCGTTTTCGTGTTTATTCCTTATATGTTCGGAACGACCTATCACGGTATGCAGATATGTCCCGAAAAGTCGGTTGCCGTTCCTTGCTTCCACGACGAGCCGTACGTTTACCTTGATATTTTTAAGCCTGTATTCGAAAAGGCGGCGGGACTTATTTATAACGCCGCGCCGGAATATGACCTTGCAAACCGCGTGTTTGATTTAAAGTCGGTAAGACAGGAGATCGCAGGCGTCGGGGTTGACGTTTCTCTTACGTCGGACGCAGCCCGTTTCAGAGAAAAATTCGGAATAAACGAGCCGTTTATACTTTACGCGGGGCGTAAGGATAGCGGAAAAAACGTTGATACGCTGGTTAAATATTACGCGGAATATATAAAAAGGCAGAATACCGATTTAAGACTTGTGCTTATCGGAGGCGGAAATATAGAGCTTCCGAAGGAGCTTACGGAAAACGGCAGAATAGTTGACCTCGGTTTTATCGACCTTCAGGATAAATATGACGCACAAGCGGCGGCGGAGCTGCTTTGTCAGCCGTCGCACAACGAGAGCTTTTCTCTGGTAATTATGGAAAGCTGGCTTTGCGGCCGTCCTACGCTTGTAAGCGCGGACTGCGCGGTTACGAAAAACTTCGTTTCGGAGTCAAACGGAGGTCTTTACTTTAAGGACTATTTCGAATTTGAGGGCTGCGTAAATTATATAGTTAATAATAAAGAAGCGGCGGTAGTTATGGGCGAAAACGGAAAACGTTACGTTAAGGAGCGTTTTTCCTGGGACGCCGTTACCGAAAAATATATGCGTCTTTTCTCGGAGATAGAAAAGGCGCAGAAATTAGGAGAAAGCGAAAATGCGTGAAAAGATAGCGCTTGTCAATCAAAGGTACGGACTTGAAGTAAACGGAGGCTCCGAGCTTCTTTGCCGCCAGCTTGCGGAAAAGCTTACCGAGCATTACGACGTAGAGGTTATAACCACCTGCGCGCTTGACTACGAGGTGTGGAATAACCACTACAGCGCAGGCGTAGAGGTTATAAACGGCGTTACCGTAAGACGCTTTAAGGTTGACAAACAGCGCAGTATAAAAAAATTCAATGCCTATTCGGCAAGTGTGCTTGGTAACAGAAATAATACTCCCGAAGCCGAAGAAAAGTGGATAGACGAGCAGGGACCGTTCTGTCCCGCGGCGGTTGAGTACGTCAAAGAGCATCACGGAGAATACAAAGCGGTTATATTTACGACCTACCTCTATTACCTTACCGCAAGAGCTATGGTAAATGATTTCGATAACGCCATTCTTTTGCCTACGGCTCACGATGAAGCGCCTATATATCTTAATTATTATAGGAAGGTTTTTGAAAACGCAAAGGGAATTATATACCTGACGAGCGAGGAAAAGGAAATCGTAGAAAATATGTTTTCCGTCTCGCATCTGCCGAATATAATTACAGGAAGCGGTGTTGACGCGCCCGATGAGAGCGAGCTTTTCGACGTAAAGGAAAGATATGGGATTGATAACTATATGCTCTACGCAGGGCGTATTGACGAGTCAAAGGGGTGCGCGGTGCTGTTCAAGTACTTTGACGAGTACAAAAAAAGAAACGGCGGAGATTTAACGCTGGTTCTTATCGGCAAGGCTGTAATGGACGTTCCGAAACGGGACGACGTCGTTCATCTCGGATTTGTAAGCGACGCCGAAAAATTTTCGCTTATGAAGGACGCAAGGCTCCTTGTTTTAGCATCGGAGTTCGAGAGTCTTTCTATGGTTGTGCTGGAAAGTATGTTTTACGGCAGACCTGTTCTGCTTAACGGAAAATGCAAGGTTCTGCGCGGACACTGCGTAAAGAGCAACGCGGGACTTTACTTTGAAAACTATTTTGAATTTGAAGGTGCGCTTAACTATATTCTTACTCATACCGAGCAGTATGAGGCAATGAGAGTAAACGGCCGCAGGTACGTTGAGGAAAACTACCGTTGGGACGTTATTATCGGAAGAATACGTAACCTTATTGACCGTGTAGCACCTAACAGGTAAGCGCCCGCAAAAAAACGGGGAATGCCGCGATTAAGTAAATCTATGAATATTTTATGCCGCGTCCGAAAATACTAACGTCAAATACAAAAAACGGAGGCGCGTATGTTCAAACACGAAAAGCAGTTATTTCATCCTGTAGAGGTCGAAAAAGCCAACCCTCAGTACGCCGCTTTGCTTCAGGAGCAGCTTGGCGGAGGTAACGGAGAGCTTAAGGCAGCTATGCAGTATATGTCGCAGAGCTTTCGAATAAAGGATCCTGAGATAAAGGACCTGTTCCTTGATATTGCCGCAGAGGAGCTCGGCCACATGGAAATGGTTGCACAAACCATAAATCTACTCAACGGACACGACGTAGACGCGACGAAAATACAGGCAGGCGAGATACAAACGCACGTTCTGCTCGGACTTAACCCCGGACTTATAAATTCCTCGGGATATTCATGGACGGCGGATTATGTTACCGTTACAGGCGACCTTTGCGCCGATCTGCTCTCAAATATTGCATCAGAGCAGAGAGCAAAGGTTGTATACGAATACCTCTACCGTCAGATAGACGATAAGAAGGTAAGAGAAACCATTGATTTTCTTCTTAACCGAGAGGAAGCGCACAACCAGATGTTCCGAGACGCCTTTAACAAGGTACAGGAAACGGGTTCAAACCGCGACTTTGGTACGACTAAAGCGGCTAAGATGTACTTTTCAATGTCCGCTCCGGGGCCTAACGCCTTTGCAAGCGGCGAGACACACGCTCCGTCATTTAAGTAAATATCGCGAAAAGTGCCGTGAGGAAATGCCTAAGCTGTGAAGCTGTAATTTTAAATTAGAAATAATGCAAAAAAGAACCGATTCGAAATGAATCGGTTCTTTTTCTTTGTGAATTAGACTTACGCTCCGAGCTGGTTGAGCTTGAGAGCAAAACGGCTGGTCTTTCTTGCTGCCTTGTTCTTGGAAATGATTCCGTGAGCAGCAGCCTGGTCGATTTTCTTGCACATAGCCTTGAATGCTTCCTCAGCAGCAGCCTTGTCGCCTGCGGTGAGAGCGGCTTCGTACTTCTTGATAGCCGTTTTCAGAATGGTCTTTTCGATCTTGTTGCGCATAGTTTTGGTTTCGGTAACTCTTACGCGCTTCTTTGCAGATTTAATGTTCGGCATTTGAAAACTACCTCCTTCGAACAAAATAGATATATTCACCTTTTTATTTTACCACAAAATTTCCGAAAAATCAATAGGTTTTGCAAAAAAAATAAAAAATATTTTTTGTGAACAATTTGTAAAATATATTTTCTTTGCTTGACAGTTTACAAAAGTTATGTTATACTGTATGGTGCTATAATAAGCGATAAATATTCGCTTCGAGACGGACCTCCGTGGTGTTTACGTAGTAAACAGAGGTAAAAAAGATATTTTTCGGCATAATGCAGCGCAGCTTATAATTCGACGGTAACCAGCTTTGTCGTAGGGGTAGCGTGGGTGCAGCTTATAATTCGACGGTAACCAGCTTGTCGTAGGGGTAGCACGAAAGAAGGATATTTTGATTACTTTTTGTGTACCGCGCTAAATTTTCAGGGTGGTCTATTAATTTTTTATGCTCGATTTTCAAGTTGCAAATTCAGAACAGAGAGGAAGCTAATAATGATCAAGGAACAAAAGATCAGCAACAGAATCACTCGTAAAAGCTTTGCGAAGATAGACGAAGCTCTTGAGATGCCCAACCTTATCGACGTTCAGAAGAAATCGTATCAGTGGTTTTTGAAGGAGGGTATGCAGGAGGTTCTTCGCGACGTGTCTCCTATTAAGGACCACTCGGAGAATTTCTGCATTGAGTTCGTTGACTTCTCGATTGACGAGACTCCCAAATATCCGATAGAGGAGTGCAAGGAGAGAGACGTTAACTACGCGGCACCGCTTCGCGTTAAGGTAAGACTCCAGAATAAGGAGACGGGAACGGTCGTAGAAAAATCCCTCTTTATGGGAGATTTCCCGCTTATGACCGATAACGGTACCTTCGTTATAAACGGCGCGGAGAGAGTTATCGTTTCTCAGATAGTACGTTCTCCCGGCGTATACTACAAGTCCCAGATGGACAAGAGCGGCAAGAAGATGTTCAGCGCCACGGTAATCCCGTACAGAGGGGCCTGGCTTGAATACGAGACCGACGTAAACGACGTTTTCTACGTACGTATAGATAAAAACCGCAAGATGCCGGTAACCGTTTTCCTTCGTGCGCTCGGAGTAGAGACCGACGACGAGATCAGAGCGCTTTTCGGAGACAACTCCAGAATAAACGCTACTATTAATAAGGATGGAATTACGGCGGAGGCTGCCGCAAACCAGACCTCCGAAAGAGAAGAGGCACTTAAAGAGCTTTACAAGAAGCTCCGTCCGGGCGAGCCGCCTACGGTTGAAAGTGCCGAGATGCTTATCGACAGATTCTTCTTCCAGCCGAGATTTTACGACCTTGCTCCCGTTGGACGTTATAAGTTCGACAGAAAGCTCGGTATCGCAGGCCGCGTTAAAGGACGTACGCTCAGCCGTCCCGCAGTTTCTCCCTTTACAGGTGAGGTTATTGCCGATGCGGGAGAGATAATTGACTCCGCTAAGGCGGACGCTATCGAGGCAGCCGGTATAAACGAGGTATTCGTCCTCCGCGATAACGGTGATGAGTACAGAATATTCTCTAACGGAATGATTCCCCAGGCTATCTTCGGAGACCTTTCCTCTATCGGTGTTACCGGTAAGGTAAGAGCCGAGGTTATGCAGGCTATTGCTGATGAGGCTGACGGAGATAGCGAGCTTCTTTTACAGCTTGCGCAGGAAAGAATAGCCGAGCTTGTTCCGAAGCATATAACCAGAGACGATATTTTAGCTACAATTAACTATATGATAGGCCTCGTTTACGACATAGGCGAGGTTGATGACATCGACCATCTCGGAAACCGCCGTCTGCGCTGCGTCGGAGAGCTTCTCCAGAACCAGATGCGTATAGGCTTCTCCCGTATGGATAAGATTGTCAAGGAGAAGATGGGTACGCAGGATAGCGAAAACATCACTCCCGAAAACGTAATCAATATCCGTCCCGTTGTAACCGCGATAAGAGAGTTCTTCGGATCCTCTCCGCTTTCGCAGTTCATGGACCAGAATAACCCCCTTGCAGAGCTTACTCATAAGCGCCGTCTTTCCGCGCTCGGTCCCGGTGGACTTTCCAGAGACCGCGCTTCCTTCGAGGTTCGAGACGTTCACTATACCCATTACGGAAGAATTTGTCCTATCGAAACTCCCGAAGGTCCTAACATCGGTCTTATCTGCTACCTTTCCACCTACGCTAAGATAAACGAATACGGCTTTATCGAGGCTCCTTACCGTAAGGTTGAGGTTGTTGAGGTTAACGGCGAAAAGAGAGCGAGAGTTACCGATAAAATTGATTATATGACCGCGGATACCGAGGATAACTACGTTATTGCTCAGGCAAACACCCCCGTTGACGAAAACGGCTTCTTCCTTGAGAAGAGAGTAACGGGACGCGATCGCGCCGAGATTATCGAAATGGACGCAACCGCACCGCAGTATATGGACGTTTCGCCTAAGATGGTTGTTTCGGTTGCTACGGCTATGATTCCCTTCCTTGAAAACGACGACAACGCCCGTGCGCTCATGGGTTCGAACATGCAGAAGCAGGCTGTTCCGCTTATGGTTACCGAAAGCCCGATAGTAGCTACCGGTATGGAATATAAAGCGGCTGTTGACTCCGGTGTAGTCGTTTGCGCAAAGAACGCAGGTGTCGTTGAAAAGGTCAGTGCAGACGAAGTAGTAATAAGAAATGAAGAAGGACAGAAGGACGTTTACCGTCTTATCAAGTTCAAGCGCTCTAACCAGGGTACCTGTCTTAACCAGCGTCCGATTGTAAAGGTCGGCGACGAGGTAAAGTCGGGCGAGGTTATAGCGGACGGTCCCGCAACCTCTCTCGGAGAGATATCTCTCGGAAAGAACGCGCTTATAGGCTTCCTTACTTGGGAAGGATATAACTACGAGGACGCGGTTCTTCTTAACGAAAAGCTCGTAAGAGACGACGTATATACGTCTATTCATATAGAAGAATATTCCTGCGAAGCCAGAAACACAAAGCTTGGCGACGAGGAGATAACCAGAGAAGTAAACAACGTCGGTGAGGACGCTCTTAAGGACCTTAACGCAGAGGGTATAATCCGCAAGGGTACCGAGGTACATTCGGGTGATATACTTGTAGGTAAGATCACTCCTAAGGGAGATACCGAGCTTACCCCCGAAGAAAGACTTCTCCGCGCAATATTCGGTGAAAAGGCAAGAGAAACGAGAGACACGTCTCTCCGTTTACCTCACGGCGGCTCGGGTATCGTCGTTGACGTTAAGGTGTTCTCCAGAGAAAACCACGACGAGCTTCCCGCAGGCGTAAATAAGGTTGTAAGAGTTTATATAGCTCAGAAGCGTAAGATCTCCGTCGGAGACAAGATGGCGGGACGCCACGGTAACAAGGGTGTTGTATCCAGAATACTTCCGCCCGAGGATATGCCGTTCCTTGCAGACGGAACTCCGCTTGATATAGTTCTTAACCCGATGGGTGTTCCTTCCCGAATGAACATCGGACAGGTTCTCGAAATGCATCTCGGAATTTCCGCACGCCGTCTCGGCTGGAAGGTAATGACGCCGGTATTCGACGGAGCGAAGGAAAAGGATATAACCGAGTGCATCATTAAATCCGGACTTTACAGAAATCTGCTTCCGAGCGATGACGTTTACCGTGATCTCTCCGATGCGTCCGACGCGAAAAAGACGAAATTCGTTTACAGAGTTGAAAAAGCTTCGCATAACGCAAGCGCGATAGCGAAGGTTGTCAAGGACGATATAAGCGGACTTCCGAAGGCTTACCTTCTCACCGAGGAGGAGAGAAACGATGAGGCTCTCGTAGGAAAGCTTCTCGCAGAGGGATGCCTTAAAACACTTACCACAAAGATTCTTTATAAAGAGATAGTAGACGAAGTAACAGGGGAAGCCGGAATAGTCGAGCTTACCGACGAGGAAAAGATGTCTCCCGAAACAATAGCCGCACTTAAGGCTGACGGACGTCTTAAGCTTGCCGACGGAAAATCCATACTGTACGACGGAAGAACCGGTCAGCCCTTTGACCATGCCGCAACCGTTGGTATAATGTACTATCTTAAGCTTCACCATCTTGTTGACGATAAGATCCACGCCCGTGCAACAGGTCCTTACTCTCTCGTTACCCAGCAGCCTCTCGGCGGTAAAGCGCAGTGCGGCGGTCAGCGTTTCGGAGAGATGGAGGTTTGGGCGCTTGAGGCATACGGAGCTGCGTACACGCTTCAGGAAATCCTTACCGTTAAGTCTGACGACGTAAACGGACGTACCAAGACCTACGAGGCTATCGTTAAAGGTCAGAATATTCCTACTCCGGGTATCCCCGAATCCTTCAAGGTTCTTGTTAAGGAGCTTCAGGCTCTCGGACTTTGCGTAAGAGTTCAGGATCCGGACGGCGAGGAGATCGAGCTTTCCTCTCTTGCCGAGGTTGAGATAGACCAGGGCAAGAAATACCACTCCTACTTTACCGAGGAAGAAATCGGAAGAAGCGTAGCTGAGCAGAGCGAGCTTTTCGCAAACGGCTTCAGCGAGGAGGAGTTTGACGAGGACGGCGAGGAATACGCTGACGACGAGGAGTTTGACAGCGAAGAAAGCGACGAAACGCTTGATTTTGAAGAATACAGCGACGAAGAATAACAGTTGCGGTATTAAAGTTAAATTTTGAAGCTTTGCGTGAAAGCTCGGCTTAACGTAAGACGGGCTTTCCGCACGATAGAATTTTGTACGACTGCCAAACGGCAGCAGAATGGAGATAAGAATGGAACGAAATATTTTTGATTCGATCAAAATAGGACTTGCGTCTCCGGAAATGATGAGAGAATGGTCAAGCGGCGAGGTTAAAAAGTCGGAAACTATAAACTACCGTACCCAGAAGGCGGAAAGAGACGGACTTTTCTGCGAAAAAATATTTGGCCCTACAAAGGACTACGAATGTTACTGCGGAAAGTACAAGAGAGTACGCTACACGGGAAGAACCTGTGAAAAGTGCGGAGTTGAGGTAACCTCCAAAAAGGTTCGTCGTGAAAGAATGGGCCACATAGAGCTTGCGGCTCCCGTTTCTCATATATGGTATTTCAGAGCGATCCCTTCCCGTATAGGAACGCTTCTTGATATATCACCGAGACATCTTGAAAAAGTACTTTACTTTATTCAGTATATAGTAATCGATCCCGGTACCACGCCCCTTATGCAGAACCAGCTGCTTACCGACCGTGAGTATCAGGAATACTACAATAAATACCAGAACGACTTTGAGGTTGGAATGGGTGCAGAGGCAGTTAAAAAGCTGCTCCAGAAGCTTGATCTTGAGGAGCTTTCCGTCTCCCTTAAAAAGGAGCTTGAAACCGCTTCCGGTCAGAAAAAGACCAAGATCATAAAGCGCCTTTCCATTGTTGAAGCGTTCCGTAAATCAAACAATAAGCCGGAATGGATGATTCTTGACGTTATCCCGGTAATTCCTCCGGATATAAGACCTATGGTTCCGCTGGAGGGTGGAAGATACGCAAACTCCGACCTTAACGATCTTTACAGAAGAGTTATCAACAGAAACGACCGCCTTAGAAGACTTATGAGTCTCGATTCTCCCGACGTTATAGTTAAGAACGAAAAGAGAATGCTTCAGGAGGCTGTTGACGCACTTATAGATAACGGACACCACGGAAAGGGAGTAACAGGCTCCTCCAACCGTCCCCTTAAGTCGCTTTCCGACATTTTAAGAGGTAAGCAGGGACGCTTCCGTCAGAACCTTCTCGGTAAGCGTGTTGACTATTCCGGACGTTCGGTTATAGTCGTTGGTCCCGAGCTTAAGATTTACCAGTGCGGACTTCCTAAGGAAATGGCTCTTGAGCTGTTCCGTCCGTTTGTTATGAAGCGCCTTGTCGAATCCCAGAAGGCTTCGAATATCAAGGAGGCTAAGAAAAAGGTTGAAAGAGTAATGCCCGAGGTTTGGGACGCTCTTGAAATAGTAATTAAAGAGCACCCCGTTCTTCTTAACCGTGCTCCTACGCTTCACCGTCTTTCCGTTCAGGCTTTCGAGCCTATACTTGTTGAGGGTAAGGCGATAAAGCTCCATCCGCTCGTATGTACCGCGTTTAACGCTGACTTCGACGGAGACCAGATGCCGGTTCACGTACCGCTTTCCTCCGAGGCACAGGCTGAGGCGAGATTCCTTATGCTTTCCGCTAACAACCTTCTTAAGCCCGCTGACGGACGTGCGGTTTCCGTACCTTCTCAGGATATGGTTCTCGGTTCTTACTACCTTACCATAGATAAGACGGGTGAGCCCGGAGAGGGTAACGTTTACAGAGACTTCGACGAGGCTATGATGGCTTACGAAAACGGCGAGCTCGGACTTCACGCACCTATTAAGGTACGCGTAAGCAAGGAGATAGACGGCGTTGTTCACAGCGGCCTTATCGACGCAACTCTCGGACGTATGATATTCAATAAGCCCCTTCCGCAGGACCTCGGCTTTGTTGACAGAAGTAAGCCCGAAAACCTTCTTAAGCTTGAAATAGACTGCCCCGCAACCAAAAAGGTTCTCGGTAAGATAGTTGACAGCTGTATAAAGAAGCACACCATTTCCGAAACCGCCGCTGTTCTTGACGAAATCAAGGCTCAGGGCTTCAAGTACTCCACAAAGAGCGGTATTTCCATCTCCTTTGCGGACGTTACTATACCCGACGAAAAATACACTCTTATCGAGGAGTCCGAAAAGGACGTTGAGAAGATCCGTCTCGCTTATGAGGACGGTGAGCTTACCGAGGAAGAGCGTTACAACAACGTAATCAAGATTTGGGAAAAGACCACCAAAGACGTTATCGCGGCACTTCAGAAGCGTTTTGACAGATACAATCCTATCAAGATGATGAGCGACTCGGGAGCGCGTGGTAACATTACCCAGATGCGTCAGCTCGCAGGTATGCGTGGACTTATGTTCAAGGCTTCCGGTGAAACAATGGAGCTTCCGATTAAGTCTAACTTCCGTGAGGGACTTAAAATACTTGAATACTTTATAGCCGCCCGTGGAGCACGTAAGTCGCTTTCCGATACCGCTCTCCGTACGGCTGACTCCGGATACCTTACCCGCCGTCTCGTTGACGTTTCTCAGGACGTTATTATACGTCAGGAGGACTGCGGAACCGAGAAGGGTATGTGGGTTTCCAAGATAGTCGATGAGGATAACAACAAGATAGAAGGACTTGACGAGCGTCTTCTCGGCCGTTACACGCAGGGCGACGTTACCGACAAGGACGGAAACGTTATAGTTCCGAACGATACCCTTATGACCGACGCAGAGGTAAAGAAGATTATCGATGCCGGCATTGAGCAGGTATGTATAAGAAGTATACTTGAATGCGAGGCGCTTCACGGCGTATGTGCGCACTGCTACGGTTCTGACCTTGCTTCCGGCAAGAAGGTAAATATCGGTGAGGCTGTCGGTATAATCGCGGCTCAGTCGATAGGTGAGCCCGGTACACAGCTTACCATGAGAACCTTCCACACCGGAGGTGTTGCAGGCTCTAACATTACGAACGGTCTTCCCCGTGTTGAAGAGCTTTTCGAGGCACGTAGACCTAAGAGAACCGCTATTATCGCAGAGCATGCTGGTAAGGTTGAGATTACCGAGGTTAAGAGAACCCGCAGCGTAAGCATAACGGGTGAGAGCGGCGATAAGCTTGTTTCTTACACCATTCCTTATAACTCCAAGATTATCGTTGAGGACGGCGCGTATATCGCAAAGGGTAAGCCGATTACAGAGGGCAGCATAGCTCCCGCGGATATAATGAGAGTAAGCGGAGTAGACGACGTTTACGATTACATTATCCGTGAGGTACAGAAGGTTTACCGCAGCCAGTCTGTTGATATTAACGATAAGCATATCGAGGTTATCGCACGTCAGATGACCAGAAAGATACACATTGAGGAGAGCGGAAGCACCGATATGATGCAGGGCAGCGAGGTCGATAAGTCCGAGTTTAAGCTCGCATGCGATAATATCATCGCAAGACAGGACGCGGGCGAAGAAGGACTTACGCTTCCTAAGGGCTCGGTTGTTCTTCTCGGTATCACTAAGGCATCTCTTAAGACGGAATCCTTCCTTTCTGCGGCGTCCTTCCAGGAGACCACGAGAGTTCTTACCGAGGCGGCGATTATCGGAAAGACCGATAACCTTCTCGGACTTAAAGAGAACGTTATTATCGGTAAGCTGATACCTGCGGGAACCGGTATGGAATACTACCGTAACGTAGAGGTAAACGTTGCTCCCGAAGAGGAAGAAGCGGAAATGACCGAGGGGGTCGAAGAATAAAAATCGGTAATTTTATTCTAATTAAATAAAATAGGCTGTATCAAGAGCTACGGTTAGTGCTTGATACAGCCTGTTTATTTATGTAAAAAGAACAAATAGCGGTTAATTAAAAGGGGATATTTGCATTCCTTAGTATCTAAAGAAAAATTCAATACTCTTGTATTCTGAAATCAGCTTATCTTTTTATAGATTAAATTTATATTATCCGAGCCACCGTCGATGCTGGCATCAAAAAACTCTAATTTATTTCGGCTAACTTTGAATTCTCCCGAAATAGAGCTTGAACTCCAAAACTCTCCTCCGTATTGTCCAAGAACGAACAGTTTGTTATCGGTGATTTTCCACGTTCCGTATTCACCGTCTACTTTACACGTTCCGTCTGAAAAAAACTCAATTTTCCGGCAATGATCAACGCCGTATTTTGCTTTTTCGTAGTAGTTTTCAATATATAATTTGTTGCCATTGTCGTTTTTGTAAGCTATTTCCATCTCCCATGTTCCAATCAATTTGTTTTCTTTGCTTGCGCAAGCCGTTACGTTCAATGTTATTAAAACACATGATAACAGCAATATCAAAATTTTTTTCATTTAATACACTCCTTTGTAAATTAAAAACTGTTATACAAAAACCTTGTTCATACTTGCAATGAGTGTGAAAGTTAACAAAATTTTTGCTTTTAAATACCGTAGCTAAACACATTATAACACCAAATGGTGTTATTGTCAACACCGTTTGGTGTTTTGAGGGTATAATATTTTTATACTTGAAAATTATGAGGTGGCGTTCGGTGTTTATTTACAAAAGAGTTCGTGATTTAAGAGAAGACCGCGATAAAACACAAAGGGATATTGCTCAGCTTCTTAATATGCAGCTAACTGTTTATCAGAGATACGAACGCGGAGAAAGAGAGCTTCCTCTGTGGGCGGCAATAAAGCTTGCGGACTACTATGGAGTTACGTTGGATTATTTGGTTGGCAGAGCGTGATTGTAAAGGAAATTGCAAAATTGATAGCATAATAAAATAGGACAGAAAAAGCTTTTTCTGTCCTATTTTGTTGAAAATTTATATTAAAAACATAACGTAATACTTGGGCGAACAAAGCGGTTTTGGGGAGCATTTGTTGGAAATTTTTCGGACCGTTCGGGATAACGAACTGAAGTTCGTGCGGTCCCTACAATTATTAATTCCGCGGTTTTAAACCAACCTTTGGGTTGTTTAGAAAAATCAGCCGTATAAAAAATCACAAGTGATTTTTGGCTGATTTAGCGGAAAGAAAAGGCTCAAAATTTCCACCAACCGCACAAAACAAAGCCTACGTTTTACAAATTTCGCTGAGACGAAGTTTGTAAAAAGGTTGCCGTCGTTTTTGGCAACCTTAGTACGGTATAAGGTGGGAGATTTACACCAACGGTCTTTTTTCTTTTGGTTCCTTTTCTTAGCTACTCCATAGGAGTAGGTTATTCTGAGCGGCAGAAATCAAGAAAAGGAACATAAAAAAGAAAAGTTCAAATCAGAAAAAACGGCGGCACCAAGGCACCGCCCTACAAAAAACAAAAAACGTTAAAATTTCCGAATTAAACCGTGGAAAAATCTACATAATTATATAATAGAAAGAAAACAGCCGGAAAACCGTAGTGTATATTTTATACAAAAACGATTGGTTTTGCTTGCTGATTTGTGCAAAAGGGAGAAAATTTTTTAAATAATTTCTTAGCGTATTGACTTTTTATATTATTTAATGATATAATAGAGCATAAGTCCGGCTTTGTGAATATTCATTCGGAATTATCACAAAAAAAGCCGTGTTATTTGAAGAAAGGAGGAGTAAAATGCCAACATTTAACCAGCTCGTTAAGCAGGGAAGAAAGAAGTCGGAGTACAAGTCCAAGGCTCCTGTGCTGCAGCACGGCGTTAACACCATAAAGAACGTTACCACCGATCAGCCCGCACCGCAGAAGAGAGGCGTTTGTACAAAGGTTACTACCACCACCCCGAAGAAGCCTAACTCCGCTCTCCGTAAGATAGCAAGAGTAAGACTTTCCAACGGAATGGAAGCAACGACTTATATCCCCGGTATTGGACACAACTTACAGGAGCACTCCGTTGTTCTTATAAGAGGAGGACGTGTTAGAGACCTCCCCGGTGTTCGTTACCACGTAATCCGCGGTACTCTTGATGCACAGGGTGTTGCCAAGAGAAACCAGAGCCGTTCCAAGTACGGAGCGAAGAGAGCAAAGGCCGGAAAGAAGTAATCCGGTAAGCGTTTTTGCCAGAGTCATATCGGAAACGATTATATATATAAATGTAACGAAATCGATTGACCGGGCATCGACGGGAAACAGAAATTCACGAGTACCTGTGAATTCATAATTTGTGAAGGAGGGAAGAAAAGTGCCAAGAAGAGGTCAGATTTCCAAAAGAGATGTTCTGCCGGATCCTATGTACCATTCGAAGCTTGTTACCAAGCTCATCAACAACATAATGGAAGACGGTAAGAAGGGCGTAGCTCAGAAGATCGTATACGATGCTTTTGAGATAGTAGAAGCCAAGACCGGTAAGGGTGCTCTCGAAGCATTCAACGAAGCGCTTGAAAACGTAATGCCTAAGCTTGAGGTTAAGGCAAGACGTGTAGGCGGTTCTACTTACCAGGTTCCTATGGAGGTCCGCGAAGAGAGAAGACTTACTTTAGGTCTTCGTTGGATGCGCACATGTTCCAGAAGCCGCAGTGAAAAGACTATGGCTGAGAGACTTGCTGCCGAAATCGTGGACGCAATAAACAGCACCGGCGGTGCGTTTAAGAAAAAAGAAGAGACACACAGAATGGCTGAAGCTAACAAGGCTTTCGCACATTACAGATATTAATAATGGTAAACGCAAGACCGTCAAAAGTTTTGCGTGCCGGAGGAAATTAAACTATGAAACCAAGAGAATATTCACTTGAACACACCAGAAATATCGGTATCATGGCTCATATAGATGCCGGTAAGACTACTACCACGGAAAGAATTCTTTTCTATACCGGTAAAAAGCACAAGCTCGGTGAAACTCATGATGGTTCTGCTACGATGGACTGGATGGCACAGGAGGCTGAAAGAGGTATAACCATTACCTCCGCGGCTACCACTTGTTATTGGTCCGGTTCGGCTGAACAGTATGCCGGCCACAGAATTAACATCATTGATACCCCCGGCCACGTTGACTTTACCGTTGAGGTTGAGCGTTCGCTCCGCGTACTTGACGGAAGCGTAACGGTTTTCTGTGCAAAGGGTGGTGTTGAGCCGCAGTCTGAGACCGTATGGCGTCAGGCTAACAAATATAAGGTTCCCAGAATGGCTTATGTAAATAAGATGGA
>JAZRDX010000050.1:0-19433 GCA_045660565.1 Eubacteriales bacterium | reverse complement strand
GCGGCAAGACTTGGCGAAATCGTAGCAGTACACGTAATTCCGCGTCCTCATGCAGACGTTGAGAAGATTCTTCCTTCTCTTAACTAATCTGTAAGCGGTTCTAACAAAGAATTTTTCGGTGTTTTCCGGGAAGCCTTCCGTTATTCTTGACGCGAAGCGTCTTCTCGGGAAACCGAAAATTTCGCATAAAAAATGCCGTGAGATTGTACGGTATGATAGAAGGAAACTGTACGGTATAAAAAGAAACTGTGCGGTGTAAAAAACTGTACGGTGTAAAAAAAGAAGCTGTACGGTACAATAATAACTTGTTTTATGCGCAGATGTCCGAAAATGACGCATTTTGTCTTGTTTTGCTTAAAGCTAAGCAATTATTGTCGAATGTTTGCGGATAAAATAAGTTATATGCCTTGAACGGAGAATATTAAAATGTTAATAGGAAAAGTAGTTGGAAGTGTTGTTTCCACAAGAAAGAACGAAAAGCTTATCGGTAGTAAATTTATGATAGTTGAATCCGAGATGAAAAAGGGCGAGGTTCAGCGTATCGTTGCGGTTGATAACGTCGGAGCCGGTATAGGCGAAAAGGTAATCGTTGCAACGGGAAGCGCCGCAAGAATAGGCTGCGGACAGGAGAGCGCGCCTATCGATGCCGCTATCGTCGGAATTATAGACAGCGGCACGGGTATTACCGAGTTCTAACAGAATTTTGTGTTAAATTTGCGTTACGGTAAATGCAACACAGAAAAAACGCTCAAAATAAGTTAAATTTGCATTATAAATAAAAAAGGAACAAGTTATGGAGCTTTCAAAGCTTAAAGAGCTTCTCCGCGAAAGCGGTATAGTCGGAGCCGGCGGCGCAGGCTTTCCAACCTACGCAAAGCTTTCCGATAAGGCTGAAACGGTAGTGCTTAACTGTGCCGAATGTGAGCCGCTTTTAAAGCTTCACCGTCAGGTGCTTGAAAGGTACGCCGCGGAAATCCTCGGCGCACTTTCCGAAATCGTTAAGGCGGTGGGCGCGAAAAACGGTATCGTCGCAATTAAGGAGCATTATAAAGACACGCTTGAGGCGGTACAGTATGAGATAGGTGAATATCCGTCTCTTTCGGTACATAAGTTAAAGTCGGTTTATCCGTCGGGAGACGAGCTGATACTTATAAAAGATGTAACCGGAAAAACAGTTAAGCCCGGCGCTCTTCCGATTTCCGTCGGAGTTATCGTCTGTAACGTTGAAACCGTTTATAACGTTTACAAAGCGCTTCAGGGCGAGCAGGTAACGGAAAAGTTCGTAACCGTCGCCGGAGAGGTAAAAAATCCGATGACACTTCGCGTTCCTGTGGGAACAGAGGTTAGCGAGCTTGTAAAAATGGCGGGTGGAGTTACCACTGAGGACCCGACGTGCATATTCGGTGGTCTTATGATGGGTAAGGTAGGAAACAAAAGGGATCCGGTTACCAAAACCACTAACGCTATAATTGTTTTACCGTCGGACCACAGCGCGGTTCTTAATAAAAAGAGAAACCCGAAAATTTCACTCAGACGCGCAATGTCGGTGTGCTGTCAGTGTCATTCCTGTACCGACCTTTGCTCAAGACATATCGCGGGCTATCCCGTCGAGCCGCATATGGTTATGCGTATAATGTCAAACGGTGGCAAGGGCGACTTAAATATAATTCCCGGAGCTATGTTCTGCTCGGGATGCGGACTTTGCGAAACCTATTCCTGCCCTCAGGGACTTTCCCCGCGTGCGCTGATAGACGAGATAAAAGCGGCGGCGAGAGCGAACGGTATAAAACCCGCACCGGTAGAGCTGTTGCCGAAGGATGACCTTTCCGAGTACAGACGCGTTTCGGTAGATAGACTGACGGGAAGGCTCGGAGTGAAAAAATACGATAAACCCGCACCGATAACGGAGGAGTTCAGTACCGATAAGGTAAAAATACTTCTTTCCCAGCATATCGGAGCGCCCTCGGTTGCCACCGTTAAGGTAGGAGACGAGGTAAAAAAGGGAAGCGTTATAGCGGAGGCAAAGGAAGGAGCGCTCGGAGTTAATATCCACGCTTCGATAGACGGAAGGGTAACGGCAGTTACAGATAAATACGTCGTTATAAGCAAAAAATAAATTCTTTTTGCACAGATTAAATAATTTATAAGCCAAAAACGGCTTTACGAAAGGTTAAAAGAGATGAAAAAAGCTCTCGGAATGATTGAATTCAAAACGGTTGCATCCGGTATAACCGCAACCGATGTTATGTTAAAAACAGCGGAGGTCGAGGTAGTTCAGGCGGGACCTGTTTGTCCCGGTAAATACCTTGCCACCATTTCCGGGGAAATAAGCGCGGTAAAGGCAGCGGTTGAAGCCGCGGAAAAGTACGCTCCGCAGATGCTTATTGATAAATTTATCCTCGGAGCGCCTCACGAATCGGTACAGCCCGCTATCTGCGGAGCAAACCCGATAACCTCTAAGGGCGCGCTCGGAATACTTGAGACCTTTACGGCGGCGTCAGCGGTCGTAGCGGCGGATACCGCGGCAAAAACAGCCCTTATCGAGCTTATCGAGATAAGACTTGCAAAGGGTATGTGCGGTAAATCCTACGTTCTTATCACGGGCAGCGTATCTGCGGTAAGCGCGGCTATTGAACGCGCAAAGCAGGGCGTCGAGGACGGACTGCTCCTTGATACCTCTGTAATCGCGGGCCCCGACACAAGACTTTGGGATAGCATTCTTTAAGCGGAAGATTTTAATTTACGCACCGCAGAGACCGAATGGGAAAACGGTATAATTATTCGGAGAGCGGGATATTCTATTAAAATATGGAGGAAAGTAATGCTTGCCATTGAACGCAGGAGAGAAATCCTGTCAAGGCTCGGCGCAGAGGGAAAGGTAATAGTCGCGGAGCTTGCGAGAGATTTTGACGTAACCGAGGAAACGGTAAGAAGAGACCTTGAGCGTCTTGATAAAGAAGGACTTGCTTCAAAAACTCACGGAGGCGCCGTGTCTGTGCAGAACAGCACGCTTGACCTTCCTTATAAAATCCGTTTCGGAGTAAACGTAGAAGAAAAAAAGAAGATAGCGGATACGGTAGCCTCTCTTATCAGCGACGGCGAAAAGATAATGGTTGACGGAAGCTCTACCGCTATATATATAATAAAGAAGCTTAAATTCAAGAAAAATATGACGGTTATAACAAACTCCGTCGAGATACTTTTAGAGCTAGCCGATAAGCCCGATTGGACGGTGCTGTCGACGGGCGGAGTGCTTAAGGAGGGAGCGCTTGCTCTCACCGGATCATCGGCTGAAAGAATGATATCATCTTATCACGTTGATACGGCGATCTGCTCCTGCAAGGGAGTTGATACCGAGCTCGGTGTTACCGATTCAAACGAAAAGGATACGCTTATTAAGCAGGCAATGTTCTCCTCGGCAGAGAGAAGGATACTCGCGGTTGACAGCGGTAAGCTTGATAAAAAATCCTTTGTAAGAGTTTGTAATTTAAAGGATATTGATATTCTTGTAACGGACGAAGAGCCGTCCGAAAAGTGGATAGAGCACTGCAAGGGGCTTGGAGTTAAAAATATATTTTAAAAACAAAATACGGGGAAACCCTTTTGATTGGAGATTGATTTATGAAAATACTTGTACTGAACGCGGGAAGCTCATCTTTAAAATACCAGCTTTTCAATATGGAGAGCGGAGACGTTCTCGCAAAGGGAAACTGCGAGAGAATAGGCGCGGGAGGAAGCGTTACCTATAAAAAACCGGGCGCAGAGCCTTATTACACGGAAACCGACCTTCCGAACCACGGAACCGCCCTTAAGATAGTCCTTGACCTTCTCGTTTCGGAAGAACACGGCGTTGTAAAATCCATTGATGAAATAGAAGCAGTCGGACACAGAGTTGCTCATGGCGGCGAAAAATGTAAGGAGTCTACGAGAGTAACCGAGAGCGTTATCAAATATCTTGAAACCCTCGTTCCGATAAATCCTCTCCACGGACCTCCGGCAATCTCGGGTATAAAGGCTTGTACCGAGCTTATGCCGAACGTTCCGCAGGTAGCGGTTTTTGATACCTCGTTCTATTCCGATATTGAGGACTTCAGATACGTTTATCCCATTCCGTACGAGTTCTATGAAAATGATAAAATCCGCCGCTACGGCTTCCACGGAACCTCCCATAGATACGTAAGCCACAAGCTTGCCGAGGTTATAGGTAAGCCGATAGAGGAGCTTAAGATAATAACCTGCCATCTCGGAAACGGTTCCTCGATAACCGCGGTTCAGAACGGAAAAGCGATAGATACCTCTATGGGCTTTACTCCTCAGGAGGGTATAGCGATGGGGACCCGTTCTGGTACAATTGATCCCACGGTTGTAACCTACCTTATGAAAACAAAAGGATACACGGCGCAGGAAGCAGAGGACATTTTAAATAAAAAGAGCGGACTTCTCGGAGTTTCCGGAATATCCAACGACTGCCGTAACGTTACCGTGGCGGCAAACGAGGGTAATCCGAGAGCGATTCTCGCGATGAAGATACTGATTAACGGTATTAAAAAGTATATCGGCTCCTACGCGGCTGAGATGAACGGACTTGACGCGCTTGTATTTACCGCGGGAATCGGCGAAAACCAGCATAATATCAGAGAAGAAGTATGCGGAAATATGTCCTTCTTCGGTATTGAAATCGACAAGGAAAGAAATGCAAACTTCGAAAGAGGTGTTCCGTTTGAAATAAGCGCAAAGGATTCTAAGGTAAAGGTATACATTATCCCCACCGACGAGGAGTATATGATAGCGCTTGATACCGAGAGACTTTCCAAATAAGAAAATAAACCGACAGTAAAAAACAGATTGAAAGGTTGGCAAGTAAAAATGGCAACGATAACCGAAGCAGAAATCAGAAAAATAGTTGAAAACGTAATTAAGGGCGTTTCGAACGGAAGCGAAAACAGCTATTCGTCAACGGAATATAACGGCAGAAAGCTTATCGGTATATATGCCGATATGAACGACGCTATCGACGCGGCGGAAAAGGGCTATAAGGCTATAAGAAATATGACCGTTGAGCAGAGAGAAAAGATTATAACCGAGATTAGAAAGCTTACCCGCGAGGAAGCTCACATAATGGCTGAGATCGGTGTCAGCGAGACCGGAATGGGTAAGGTTGAGCATAAGAGACTTAAGCACCTTCTCGTAGCCGATAAGACGCCCGGAACCGAGGATATAGTATCTAACGCCAAGACGGGAGATAACGGACTTACTCTTATCGAAATGGCTCCCTTCGGTGTAGTAGGAGCTATAACTCCGAGTACTAACCCCTCCGAAACGGTTATATGTAACTCTATGGGTATGATAGCGGCGGGTAACGGAGTTGTATTTAACCCCCACCCGAACGCAATAGCAACCTCTAACTACGCCGTTGACCTTGTAAACAGAGCTTGCGCGGTAGCGGGAGGCCCCGAGGTTCTCGTATGCTCTATGGTTAAGCCCACGCTTGAATCCGCGGCTATAATGCAGTCAAGCCCGAAGATAAGACTTCTCGTATGTACGGGAGGACCCGGCGTTGTTAAAGCGGTTCTTTCGTCCGGTAAAAAGGCTATCGGAGCGGGCGCGGGAAATCCCCCCGTTATAGTTGACGATACCGCCGATATAAAGAAAGCGGGTAAGGACATAATAGACGGCTGTACCTTTGATAATAACCTCCCCTGCATCGCGGAAAAAGAGGTTTTCGCGTTTGACAGCATAGCCGACGAGCTTATCGCGGAGATGCAGAAGAACGGCGCGTATCTTATCACTAAGGAGCAGGCGGATAAGCTTATCCCCGTAGTACTTAACGAAAAGACAGGCAAAAACGGTAAGGTTTCGAAGGTAGTAAGCCGCGACTGTGTCGGACGCGACGCTGACGTTATACTTGCTAAAATCGGTATTAATGTTGGTAAGGACGTACGCTGCATAATATGTGAAACTGACTTTTCGCACGATTTCGTTCAGCATGAGCTTATGATGCCGATACTCCCGATAGTAAGAGTAAGTAACATAGAAGAGGCTATCGACCTCGCTGTAAAGGCGGAGCACGGAAACAGACACACGGCTCATATGCACTCTAAAAATATCGACCGTCTCTCCGCGTTTGCAAGAGCGGTTGAAACGACGATATTCGTAAAGAACGCACCCTCATACGCAGGTATAGGCTTTGGCGGAGAGGGACACACTACCTTTACCATCGCAGGACCGACCGGAGAGGGAATAACCTCCGCAAAGAGCTTTACCAGACAGCGCCGCTGCGTAATGGCTGACAGCTTCAGAATTATATAAGCAAAAATTAAAGCTAAAAAATAACATAACTCGGAGAAAACGATGAAATACAGTGAACAGGAAATAAAAAGCCTTGTTGAAAAGGTTATAGAGAAGGTAAGCGGAGCTAAGGGAGAGACCGAGGGAGACGTTCCGGTAGGAATATCCAACAGACATATCCATCTTACAAAGGAGCACGTCGAGGTTCTTTTCGGTAAGGGCTACCAGCTTACAAAAATAAAGGACCTTTCCCAGCCGGGACAGTTTGCCTGCAAGGAGCAGCTTACTATTGTAGGTCCTTCGATGAGACCTATTGAGGGTGTGCGTGTTCTCGGCCCCGAAAGAAAACAGTCTCAGGTGGAAATATCCAGAACCGACAGCTTTGTGCTTAAGGTAAAGCCCCCGGTAAGAGAATCCGGTGCGCTTACCGGCTCTGCACCGATAACGATTATAGGTCCTAAAGGAATCGTAACCTTAAACGAGGGCTGCATAATTGCTAACCGACATATACATATGAGCCTTGAAGAAGGCGAAAGCTTTGGCGTAACCGACGGTGAATACGTTGACGTTGAAATGGGCGGAATCCGCAGAAGTCTTTTCTACGACGTACAGATAAGAGTTCATAAGGATTTCAGACTTGAAATGCACATTGATACCGACGACGCGAATGCGGCGGGCGTAGCTAACGGTGATAAGGTTAAAATCATAAAGAGAGCGTAATAAACAGAAATAGCCGACGAAAAAACGTCGGCTATTCGTTTTATAGCTGCACCGGAGAATATTATCCGGCGGCGTATTTAAATTTTACGCCTTGGGCGCAAAGGAAGCGCAGTCGGTGCACTGCGACTCGGTAGGATTACCCTCGTGGGTAACAACCTCGATTCTTGAAAGAGAGCAGTAGTTT
This sequence comes from Eubacteriales bacterium, assembly GCA_045660565.1. Taxonomy (GTDB): domain Bacteria; phylum Bacillota; class Clostridia; order Oscillospirales; family CAG-272; genus SIG673. The sequence continues at coordinate 12,241 of JAZRDX010000050.1, read as the reverse complement.
TCGTTTTTGCAGTGATGAGCGCACTGTGTAACGGTGCAACCTATTGATTTGTTTGCTATATCGCAGCTATCTGTGCCGCAACATCCGTTTTTGTATTCCATAGCTTTTATTCTCCTTAATGAATGAAATAAGGGATTTCCCCTGAATACAATTATGTGCCGTTTTGCTCGCTTTATGCATCTATTTTTATAAATTGCTTGACAAAGCCACTGCTAAGTGATATAATTATTAAAGGAAAAAATATTTAAATATTTAAAGGAGAGATTTAAAATGAAAGTCGGAGCACAGCTTTATACCGTCAGTAAATACTGTAAGGATTTAAATTCTTTTTCCGAAACTCTTAAAAAAGTCGCCGATATGGGTTACACCGTCGTACAGATTTCGGGTACCTGCGACTACGAGGGAGAGTGGCTTGACGCAGAGCTTAAGAAGAACGGACTTAAGGGCGTTTTAACACACGTTAACTTCGATAAGCTTGCGGAGGATACCGATAGAATAATAGCCGAGCATAAAAAGTTTGACTGTAAATATATTGGAGTCGGAGGAATGCCTAACCTTTGGACAAAGGAGACGGAAAAGCTTCCCGATATTTGCGAGGAGTTCGTTACGAGAGCAAAGCCCATGGCTGAAAAAATCAAAAACGCAGGCTGTTACTTTATGTATCACAATCATTCGCCCGAGTATTTATATAAGGCGAAAAACGGTAAAGTAATGATGGAATATCTTTCCGATGTCTTTGCACCCGATGAAATGGGATTTACGCTTGATACATACTGGGTAAAGCACGGAAAATATGACGTGGTTTCCGAAATAAACCGTCTTGCGGGCAGACTTCCTTGCGTTCATTTCAAGGATATGTTCATACAGGAAGACGGAGAGCCGCGCTTTACGTGGTGCGGAAACGGTATACTTGATTTCCCCGCAATAGGCGATGCCCTTAAAAACGTTGGAACCGAGTATATACTTATCGAGCAGGATAAGACCTTTGACGATGAGCCCGATGCGTTTAAGTGCCTTGAAAAGAGCAAGGCGTATCTTGAATCGGTAGGCTTTGAGTTTTAATTAAAAAGCTGTTTTTATAGTTTTAGATTTTAAATAATGTAGAAAATGTGATTTACGGCTCGAATGTTAAAAGACAATATTGATTAAATATTCGAAAGCGTTATGCACAAAAAACGCATCTGATTTTTGGTCTATATATACGAAAAAAGTTGTTGTACAGTAAATTTTATAATTTATTAACAAAGACGGGCTTTTTTTGTGATAAAATAAGTTGTAGAAAAATTTTATTATAAAAAGGAGTAATATCCAATGAACAAAAGAAGATTTCTCATCCTTCTGCTTGTTTTTGCGATGGCAATCATGCCGCTGTTCGTTACCGGATGTAAAAAAGACGGTGATGATGAAGACGGCAAGGTAGACGCCGAGGAAGATTTACCTCCGTCCTTTGAAGGCACGCAAAAAGAATACGGCGGAAAAAAATTCAGGGTTCTCAGCCACGAAGACAGACAGGCTAACCAGGCGTTCAACATCGTTGACCTTGTTCCCAACGAAGCGCTCGGAGACGAAGCTATCACCGCTTCCGTTGAAAACAGAAATACCAAAATTAAAAAGTATTTCGGCGTTTCTATTGTAAGAGATAAGGTTCCGCAGGGCGAGCTTTACGCTACCGCAAACAAGAACTGTCAGCAGATGAACGACGATTACAGCGTATTCAGACTTCGTCTTGACCAGGCTCTTAAGCTTGCTCTTACAGGTATGCTTCTCGACCTCAACGAGGAGAGATGGATCGACCTTTCTCAGGATTGGTGGGACGACGCTATAACCGACTCACTTCTTCTTTATGAAGGTGCGTACTTCGGACTCGGTGATATATGTACCGTTGACGACGACGCAACCTGGGTAGTTCTTTTCAACAAGAAGGTTTTCCAGGATGCGACCGGACAAGATCCTCAGTTCCTTTATGATAAAGTAAAGGAAGGCGACGGAAATACCGGCGGCTGGACACTCGATGTTCTTAAGTCCTTTGCTCAGCAAGCTACAAAGGAAGAGGAAAATACCAGCTTAAAGATATACGACAAGAGCTATACCGGAAGCGGAAGATACGGCGTTACCGTTCAGTGGGCTGTTGCCGATGCGCTTATGGTTTCCAGCAACAAGACCATAACCAAGTATGACGACAACGATACCTTCAAGATCAGAGAAGAGGATGCAACCACCCTCTTTAACGCAGTTGACATAGTATTCAACTTTATGGGCGGTAAGAATGCAAGCGATGACTGGATGCTTATGGCTGAAGACGTTAACGCAACTATGGGTGGCGGCGTTGACGCTTATGCTGAATACATCCGTCCGATGTTTATGGCTGACCGTTCGCTCTTCTTTATCTGCCACGTAGGTACGATAGGACTTATCAGAGAGATGGAGAGCGAGTTCGGTATACTTCCTATGCCTAAGCTTGAATCCACCACTACCGATTACGGTAACACCGTTCAGTACAACTGTGCTGACTGTTACGTAATTCCTAACGTAGGTAAGGCAAAGGACGCTGAATTTGCAGCTTACATCCTTGAGGCACTTGCTTACTATTCCAGCACCGAATACGATGATGCAACCGGCGAAAAAGGTTCTCTTACATACGCTTACTACGAAACGGTTCTTAAGAGAAAAGCGGTTCGTGATAACGACTCCGTTGAAATGCTTGATCTTATATTCGAGAACAGAATATTTGATATTGCATTAGCGCTTAAGCTTAAGGACGTAGATAATGTTATCCGTAACAGTATCAAGGGCGACAACAACACGTTTGCTTCCAGTTACGCTTCGATTTCTAACGGAAACGGAATCTATAACGCGCTTGCAGCCGAGCTTGAAAACATTATCCGTATAAACTAATTAAATCAAGGGGAGAACCGAGCGTTCTCCCCTTTTTGCTTTATTTGATTAAAAACCCAGCGCGATATACATACTAATATAACACTCTTAAAGCTTAAAGGTATGTATATGAAAACTCTGACCGTCATTTTCGGTGTAATAACCGTTCTGCTTTTGCTGTATATAAGCATCACCGTCTCCCTTTTCCGCTACGCCGTTTTAAGAACGGACGGTGCGCACAAAAAGGAAAAATATCTGCTTAAAAAATCCGGCTTTTCTCTGCCCGAAAATAAAGGCAGTAAGGCTAAAGAGATGTTTGAGGCGGCGCCGTTTGAAACGGTAAAAATGACGTCCTACGACGGGCTTACTCTCTCCGCGCTCTATCTCCCTACGGAAAAGGCACGCGGCACCGTAATTCTCTTTCACGGCTTTCATTCCACACCGAAGTGGGACTTTGCCGCGTCTTTTCCCTATTTTTCCAACCTCGGATTTAATCTTCTCTACCCCATTCAGCGCGCTCACGGAGAGAGCGAGGGAAAATTTATCACCTACGGCATAAAGGAGCGGTTCGACGCCGTTTTATGGACGGAGACTGTTAATAAAATGACCGGAGACAGGCTTCCCATATACGTCGGCGGCATTTCAATGGGCTGCACCACCGCGCTTATGGGTATCGGCGTCGGTTATCCGAAAAACGTAAGGGGGATTATAGCTGACTGCGGTTTCATTTCTCCGCACGGCATATTTACCGAGGTTATGCGCAAAAGCGGACTGCCGCCCGCTCCTTTCGTTTGGCTTTTCGGTATTTTCTGCCGACAAATCGCTGATTTCGATATTAACGGATATTCCACGTTGGAGGCACTGAAGCACACCGACATTCCGATAGCCTTTATCCACGGTGAAAACGACAAGCTTGTCCCACATAGAATGACGCTTATAACCCACAACTTATACAGGGGTAAAAAGTTCCTTTTAACAGTAAAAAAAGCCCCGCACGGCGCGTCTTATATGCACGGACGCGCGGAGTACGAGGCTGTTTTAAAGCTTATAATGGGAGAGAGCGACAAATAATCGGTTCTTTATCCCAAATCGGCCTATAAATTATTTTTAATCTAACTTATACAAATACATGCACACTTTGACTATTAAGCCATTGTTTCGAGCATTTTTTCGCTAACTTCATAGAGACACGGAGCTTTCGCGAGATACGACTTACACTCATTAAGCATATAAAGCCCCATTCTCGCGACCTCGTCTCCCGCGCTTCCGGCGATATGCGGAGTAAGGAGACAGTTCGGCAAGGTATAGAACGGATGTCCTTCTACCGGAGGTTCGGGGAAGGTAACGTCAAGAATTGCCGTAAGATCAGCTCTCTCTTTCAAAACACGCACAAGATCGTCCTCGACCACCTGCGCTCCCCTGCCCGTGTTAATAAATACTGCGTTTTCTCTCATTTTTGAAAACAGCGCATAGTTTAACATTCCTTTAGTTTGCTCGTTGTTTGCTAAATGATTTGATACAGCGAAGGATTTTTCGAACAGCTCGGAAAGGCCGCATTTTTCCACACCGAGCTCTTTTGCCTTTTCATCGGGAAGGAACGGATCGAATACCGCAACGTTCAGCGTATATGCCTTAAGCATCTGTATCACAAGCCGTCCTATCATTCCCGCGCCTATAATTCCAACGGTTTCTCCGTAATTTCCGCGGCATTTCGCAAAAGCCTCTTTGGCGCTTTTATTTCCTTTTTCGTGATAAAGTCTGTTAGTTAAGTAAAAGCCCTTGTTTGCGAGAATAATCTCGGCTACCGCCATTTCCGCTACCGGAACGGCATTTGCCGCCCACGCTGAAAAGACCTTTACTCCGCATTTAAGGAACGGACGCGCGAAATACTGGACGCTTCCCGCACCGTAAAAGACGCATTTAAGCGACGGAAGATATTTTTTTATCTCCTCCTCGGTAAACTCGGGCATTCCCCACGTGGAAAAAATAAGCTCTGTATCCGAAAAAAGCTCCGGGTTATTTAAAACGTCATTCTTTATGTAAATTTTCTTTTCTATTCCCGTAAGTTCACTCAGCTCACCAAGGGTTTTACTGTCGTAAACACGAAACGTAACATCAGTATTATTACAAATAAATATTGCTTTCATATCTTCCTCCGAAGTAGTTTTATGTTTATGCGTTTATTATAACAGTTTTTTTCCTTCAGTTCTTCTTTTATTTGTAAATTTTAAGCATTAAATCAATCCGCAAAACAAAAACCGGAACTCTGCCGATAAGCTTTGGCATAATTCCGGTTTTCTTTTTTTATTTTACCGTATGCAAAATATTAGTTATACTTAGGAAGCCAGTCGCCGTGCTCCTCGATAAGGTCGTCGCAAAGCTTTACTATATCGTCTATCGAAAGCTCGGACGAGGTGTGAGGATCAAGCATAGCCGCCTGGTAGATGTGCTCCTTCTTTCTCGTTACCGCCGCCTCGATGGTAAGAAGCTGAACGTTAATATTCGTCATATTCATAGCGGCACACTGTGTCGGTATTCTTCCGACAACGGTAGGCTGAATACCAAGCTTATTTACAAGACACGGTACCTCGACGCACGCCTCTCTCGGAAGGTTCTCGATAAGTCCGTTATTTATTACGTTACCGCCTATTTTGTACGGAACGTCGGTTACCATAGCCTCCATTATACGGGAAGCGTATTCACGGGAACGGGAATGGGTGATATTTCCCGCAAGGTATTCCTCCTTCGCCTTCTTCCAGCCCGCTATCTGGTTTACGCAGCGGCGCGGATATTCGTCAAGCGGAATGTTGTAGCGGTCGATAAGCTCGGGATACTTTGATTTGATAAAGAAATTATTGTATTCTGCGTTGTGTTCGCTGGATTCGGTGCAGTAATAACCGAGACGGCGAATGTATTCATAACGGACAAGGTCCTTGCACTCGCTGTTCGGCATTTTTTCAAGCTCCGCAAAAGCGCGGCGTTTGATTTCGGGGTAAAGGTCGTTTCCGTCGGCGTCCTCAATTTCAAGAAGCCATGCCATATGGTTGATACCTGCAATCTTCTCCTTAAGAGGAAGCTTTGCCTCTATTCCAAGGCCCTTGAGAAGGTGGTCAGAGCAAACCTGAACGCTGTGGCAAAGACCGACAGTCTTTACGTTTGTATATCTCTGCATATAACCCGCGAGCATAGCCATCGGGTTAGTGTAGTTAAGGAACCACGCATTAGGACATACCTCTTCCATATCGTCGGCAAAATCCTTAAGAACCGGAATGGTACGGAGTGTACGGAAAATTCCGCCTATACCGAGGGTATCGGCGATAGTCTGACGGAGACCGTATTTTTTCGGTACCTCAAAGTCGGTAATGGTACAGGGATCGTAAAGACCTACCTGTATCGCGTCAACGACGAAATCAGCTCCGCGAAGCGCGTCCTTACGGTTTTCAACACCAAGATACTTTGAAATCTTAGCTCTGTTTTCGTTAATGTTTTTGTTTAAAAGAGTTACCATTATGTAAGACTCTTCAAGACGCTCCGAATCAATATCGTAAAGAGCTATCTCGAACTCGCGAAGCGCGGGGGTAAGCAGAACGTCTCCAAGAACGTTTTTAGCAAACACGGTGCTTCCAGCACCCATAAACGTAATTTTTCCCATTTTCTCTCCGTTCCGCCGCAGTTACACGGCTAAAATTATTTTGCAGGTCTTTCTGAAGTCCCGCGTAGGGCTTTTTCAGCCTTACAACTAAATTATAGCAAAAATATTTACATTTTTCAATTGCATTTTGTTGTATTATATTATAAAATAAGTTTATAAGCCATGACAAGGAAGTGAAAAGTATATTTATGGAAAAAAACAGAATTATTACGACTCAAAGGTATCTGGATATTGAACCTGTACAATGCGGAATGGATAACTGCGCTCCCTCGCACAGCTTCGGACCTGCTACAAGAACCTACTATCTTTTGCATTTTGTTGTATCAGGCAAGGGGACGTTCACTACATCAAAAGGAAGCTACACTCTCGGAAAAAACGATATGTTCATTATCCGTCCGTATGAAATCACCTATTACGAGGCAGACAAGGAAACGCCGTGGACGTATATCTGGATAGCGTTCAACACGGGAATAAGACTCCCCACGGTAATCGCTGCCTCGGACACGGTTTACGCACCGTTTCTTGAAAATATTTTTCTTGAAGCTATAAACACTGACAGCTTCGAAAACGGCAGACAAGGCTACGAGGCGTTTCTTTGCGGAAAAATATTTGAGCTTTTCGCATATCTGTATTCGAGAGAAAATGTGTCAACCGAAATTTCCGAGAGATACGTAAAGCCCGCCGTAAGTATTATGGAATCCGAATATTCGAGCGGAATCACTGTAGAAAAAATTGCCAACCGTCTGCATCTTAACCGCTCTTATTTTACCGTTATCTTTAAGGAAATAATGAAAAAATCCCCCGGAGAATATCTCTCCGAGCTGAGAATGAAGGAGGCTGCAAAGCTTTTAAGCATTTATAAGTGCAGCGTAACGGTTACCGCCGGCTCGGTCGGATACCCCGACGTTTTTACCTTTTCAAGGGCGTTTAAAAACTACTACGGCTGCTCACCGACAAAATACGCATGCTCGGTTAAACAGAGCTGACTGTTATTTACAAAACATGCTTTTACCGTTTTCACTTTTTCTACCTTATTTATAAATTACAGGATTTATAAATTACAGGGCGCAGTTTAAAACCGCGTCCTGTAATTTTTCTTACTTTTTTCCGTTAATTATTAAGTCTTTCGCTATCATTTCAGCTGCACCGGGATAGTCAAAGGTTTTAGCCTTTTCTTCCATTTTTTCTCTCACGGCTTTATCGGACAGCACCGTTTCCACAAGCTCTGAAAGCCGATAAAGCTCGCTGCCGTCTTCAGAAAGCGTATATGCGGCACCCGCATCGGAAAAAGCCTTTGCGTTTTTATATTGGTGGTTATCGGTTACGTTAGGAGACGGTATAAGAATGGACGCTCTGCCCGTCGCCGCTATCTCCGAAAGCGTCATAGCGCCGCTCCGACTTATGACAAGGTCAGCGGCGGCAAGCCATTTCGGCATATCGTATATATACTCTCTTGCGGATATATTCCTGCACCCGTTAAGACCTCGCTCGGTAAACTCCTTCATAAAATCACCGTATCCGCTTTTTCCCACCGCGTGAATGTGAAAAACGTCGTTTCGCCTTGACGAAAAGCTCGACATTAAGTTCAGTATTTCTCTGTTAACGGTTTCAGCCCCGAGACTTCCGCCAAAGCTTAAAAGCACGTATCGATATTTCCCGGTAATATTAAGCTCGTTCCTTATGCCCACCCTGTCTGCACACACATTTTTCATCGGATTTCCGCTTCTGACTATATTTTCTCCGCTTCCGAGAAGCTCTTTTGTCTCTTTAAAATTCACGAAAATCTTATCAGCCTTGTTTTTCAGCATCTTTACCGCCATTCCGGGAACGGCGTTTGATTCGTGAAGCACTGTATATATTCCCATAGAACACGCCGCCTTTACGACGGGATAACAAATGTATCCCCCCGTTCCCACCACTGCATCGGGGCGGAATTTTTCTATCATTCCTCTTACCTTTCCCGTAGCCCTGACAGCCTTAACAGCCGCTTTAACGTTATCAAAGCTGAGACTTCTTTTTATTCCCATGACGTCAATGTGCCAGATAGGATAGCCCGCCTCCTCGCAAAGGCGGTTTTCAAGTCCCCTTTTTGTGCCGATAAACAGTATTTCGCTGTTTTTTTCAATCAGCGAGACGGCGTCCGCAATCGCAATCGCCGGATTAACGTGTCCCGCCGTTCCTCCTCCCGCAAATATTACCCTCACAATTCTCTCCTTTTTATATTAAAAGCAGTCCCTTACCGGCACGTTTTTATTTTAGTAAAAACAAATACACACTACTAACTACCGTGTCTTGATACCGAAAGCAGTATTCCCATTTCGCAAAGTAAAACAACGAGAGCGCTGCCGCCGTAGCTGAAAAAAGGAAGTGTAACTCCGGTATTCGGAATGGTTCCCGTAACGACACCGATATTTAAAAATGCCTGAAGCCCGACGTGGACCGTAATTCCTACCGCCGTAAGCATTCCGAAAACGCTGTCGGCATCGGCGGCGATTTTAAGACCTCTTTTGACAAATGCGACAAATAACAATATGACAAGAGCCGCGCCTATAAGTCCAAGCTCCTCGCATACTATTGAAAAAATGAAGTCGTTATGTGCCGCTGAAACGAAAAGCTGTTTTTGGAGCCCGTTCCCAAGTCCTCTGCCGAAAACACCTCCCGAGCCTATCGCGATAAGCCCCTGCGTGGTCTGCCACGTTTCGTCTCTTACCGAGAAATTTTCGGGATGAAGCCATATGTCAATTCTTTCGCTCGCGTAATCCGTACCGAACAGAACTGCAAAAACAGCCGTAACCATAACACTGCCGGCAAGCGCAAACCACCTTAGCATAGCTCCGCCGCCGAAAACGACCGCCGCGCCTATCATAAACGTAATAAGAGTACCTGAAAAATGATTTTCAAGCATTATAAGGACACAAATGGCGGCAACTATAATTATAGGTAGAAACGTTCCGTAAAAAGATGATTTCCAGAACAGCCTTTTGTTAGATATTTTACCGATTTTTCTTCCGCTTACACCGTTTTTCCTTATGTACGGCTGAACCTTTTCCATGTAAAGCGCAAGCATGAGAACCAGCATAGGCTTCATAAGCTCGGACGGCTGAAAGCTGAAAAATCCGAGGTTAAGCCAACGCTTGATGCCTCCGCCCGAAAAAAGCACCAGAACAAGACAAAAAAGTGCCAAAGAAAAACCTACGGGAGCAGTATATTTTTTATGAAACCCAAGCGGAAGCCTTGCACAAAGGTCCATTCCAAAAACGCCGATAATAACCCAGAAAATCTGACGCTTGACAAAATAATAACCGTCTCCGTAATTGCTTTTCGCATACGGCGCACTTGCCGAAAAAACCATCACCGAGCCAAATGCAAGCAAAAGAAAGATTATAAGCGTCATAGTTTTATCGACTTTAAAAAGGCTTCCCGAATTACTTAAACCTCGTTTTCTCATATCGGATTTTTTCCTTTTTTCGTTTTAATCAGATGTTATACGACAATTTATTACTTTTATTGAGCTGTAAGTAACATTTTTTAAGCAAAGCAAAAACAAAGTGCGGAAGCAACAACCGTTATTATAACAGAAGCAAGCGTTATTCTCCCTTCGCTCATTCCCTTTTTTTCAAAGTGGTGATGAAGCGGTGCCATTAAAAACACTCTTTTCCCCGTCAGCTTGAAAACAAGCACCTGAATGATTACCGACGCCGCTTCCAAAAGATAAACAACTCCTACCAAAAACAGTAAAAGAGGATTTTCAAGCGTAAGCGCGAGTCCGCTTATGAGCGCACCGAGAAACAGAGAACCGGTGTCCCCCATAAAAACCTTTGCGGGGTGCAGATTGTAAACAAGAAATCCAAGCAATCCTCCGAAAAGAGCTGAAGAAATTACCGTGCCGCCAAGCTCTCCGATATTCATTGTATATGCGGCAAAGAATACCGCCGCGGTAGCGCTTACGCTTCCACAAAGCCCGTCTATCCCATCGGTAAGGTTTACCGCGTTGCAAAATCCCGTTAAAAACAGTATGGCAAAAAGGTACCAGAATATCTTAAGCTCAACGGATATGCCAAAAAACGGCAGATAAATCGCTGTATTTACCGCCGAAAGACGTATAAGGGCAAAAATATATAAAACTGCCGCGCTTAGCTGCAAAATATATTTTTCAGCCGCGGTAAGTCCTTCGTTTTTCTGTTTTTTTAGCTTACGTAAATCGTCGATTATTCCTATAAATCCGTTTAAATCAGCGTAAATCACGGTTAAAAGCATACCGTAAAACGCGTTTTTTTCTATATAACCGTTAAAAAACAGAAACAAAAGCAAGCCTACCGACACAAAGCTGACAAACAGTAAAAAGGATATTCCCCCCATCGTTGGAGTTCCCTCCTTGTCTTTATGCCAGCGCGGTCCTATATCAAGTATTTTTTGTCCCATCTTCCTGCTTTTAAGCACCGGAATCAGAAAACGGAGCGTTATCGCCGTTCCTACAAATGAAACAAGCGTCGGCAAAAGCGTAACCAAATATTTTTCCACACCCTTCTCCTTTTCCTTTTATTATGTTATTGTAAAACTCATAGTCTATTATATGTTAATTTCTTCATTTTATTATTTTACGCTCGGCTTTTAAGCAAAAAGCTGTTTTTCCGAGCCGTAACCGTAACGTTTTAATTCTTTAAGCTTTTATTTCAGATATTCCCGAAGCCGTTCGAGTTTAAGCGCGCGACTTCCTTTTATTAGCAGTATACTGTCCTTTAAAAGTCTTTTTTTGATTTCCTCGGCAACCGCCTCTATGTGTAATTTATCGGGAAAGGAAATTACGCTTTCCGCCTTCATGCCGCTTTCCTTTGCTCCTTCGGCAATAAACGCGGCTTCCTCGCCCACCGTTATTAATAGCTCCGGAGATAAATCTGCGATTTTTTCTCCGATTTTTTTATGCGCTTTTTCACTCTCCATACCAAGCTCCAGCATACTTCCCGCCACCACCGCTTTTGAACCCGCGTTTTTACTTTCGGAAAGTATTCTGAAAGCGTCAAGAGAAGCCGAAAAGGATTCGGGGGAGGCGTTGTAGCAATCGAAAATGCAGTTTATCCCACCAATATTTTCAAATTTTTGTCTGTCTCCGCAGGGGGTAAACTTTTTAAGACCGCGGCGCACGTTTTCTTCTGCGCAACCAAAAAGGCGTCCTACCGCAACGGCAAACGCCGCGTTAAACGCGCCGTGTCTCCCCATAATCGGGACGTACAGTCTTTCATAAAGCACATCTCCGTCTTCTTTTATATCAAAATAGGTGCCACCGTCAGAGTATACTTCGTTATATACGTAATAGTTTGCGTCTTGATTTTTTTCTGAAACCGTAATGATTTTCACGTAATCAGCAGACCGTTCTCTTTCAGAATCACCGGCGGTGCGTTTGTTTTTGTAATCCGTTAGCAGCGGCTCGTCTCCGTTAATAATAAGAGCGCCGCCTTTCTTCATTCCGCTTATGATTTTCAGTTTTTCCTCTGCTATATTTTCCCTTGATAAAAGAAATTCTATATGAGCGCTGCCGATATTCGTTATAATGGAAACATTCGGCTTTGCAATTAACGAAAGCTCTTTCATTTCATTAAAATTGCTTATTCCAAGCTCAAATACGGCATTTTTTGATATATTTCCCGAAACAATGCTGACCGGTAGCCCGAGGTGGTTATTTTTATTTCCATCGGTTTTATAAATATCCATTCTTTC